>DAIMEA010000079.1:0-12122 GCA_036725585.1 Prolixibacteraceae bacterium
ACCTGGAACATACCCGGCATCAGTTCCTGCGTGCCATTGGTCTCGATTTTAACGAGCTCCATCACAAGGGGATCGATGCCGTTGTAGCCCGGGTCGACCTGGCTTACAAATCGTCCCTCAGGAGTGGCGATCGTTTTTTCGTAACGCTCCGGGTGGAACACGAAGGATTGAAATACCTTTTCTACCAGAATATTTTTCGTTTGCCCGATGAAAAACTCTGCCTGAAAGGAGTGGTTACCACCACCAGCCTGGTAAACGGAAGATTGGCTCTTTGCGACGAAATTATCCGGGCTTTGGAAAAAGTGAAAGCAGAAAGGGATTGATAAGTCCTTTTTACTCTCGTTCTCCATTTTATGGGCAGATCGAGTTCAAGCTTTCGCCAATGAATTACGTAAATCAACCATTGGGTAAACCATCGTGCCTAGGGCAAATGGGTTCCGGGGTATGGATGGTTTCCATCGGTTCGAAGCAGGGTTGCAGCCATCAAACCAATTACCAAATCGTTGGAATGGGTTTCCAGCGTTACGCTTTCTAATTCTTTGCCGGAATTAAGCGGTATGTCGAGCATGGATGCAGCGCCACCGTCAATTTTCCGGGTTTTGTTTTTGTCCCGTACAGGGTACGAATCCATGTGCCACTCGCCGGTTTTCAGATACAGGCGCGGAGGTTGCGGGTGGCCGGTTTGAAATGCATGCCCGTCGATGTAATAATCCTGCTCGATGGGCCACCAGTTGTCGGGGCTCACCAGTGAAAGTTTTTCGGTTGTTCCGTTGGTATAATGTACCGTTATCGTGGCATTTTCCATGTGTACCTGCATGTGATGTGCCGAACCCGCCATCAGTAAATACAGGTGTGACGCTTTGCCATCGATATCGATGACCCTTTTTTGTGGATAGTTGTCCCATTGCGAGGTGAAAACAATGTTTGCTTCTTCTTTTTCGGAAACCGAGAAGGGGATACCTTGCGGCGATTCGAGAATCCCGGTATTTTTGACAATTGCGCGCAAGCCCGAGTCGTCGATTTGTGCCGTTTCTTTGTACGAACACCAGTCTCCAATACCTTGTATCGGTATACTGACCGTTGGATAAGGCGAACGGGGCGAAGCATACTGCTCGTTGAAAATATTCGTGACCCGGTCGTTAAAGAAGGGTTTTAAATCGATTGTTTCATAGCGGGCGGCCTTGTTGCCGGCACCGTTCCAGTGAAGCCAATGCCCCGAAAAGCTTTCCTCTTCTGTTTCGAAAACAACGCCATTGGTACCGGGTCTCAATGTGGAAACGGGAACCGTAAGCGCTGCCTGTTTGCCCGGTTTCAGGCAAATTTTTTCTGCAAAGGAATGAATGAGCACTGTGCCTTTGAGCGTTCGTCCCGTGTTATTGGTAATGGTGATTATGCTTTTGTTGTTGATTATCTCGTTGTCGCCTTTAAATTCCACCGGCTTTTTCAACCGAAACGACAAAGGTTGCCACCAAACTAAATCGCCCTGTTGCAGTTGAACAAAAGCCGTTTTTACTCCGGTTTCGCCCGGGAAGAATGCTTCAAGTGTGTTTTCCTGCATAAGCGGATTGGCCAACGCTTGCTGTGGGTCGTTTAGTTTGATGGGCCGGGCATTTCCAAAATGAAAGGTATGTTTTTCGCCTTGTGCAATAATTTCATCTCTATCAAACACGGGCAGCATGTTTCCTTTCCATTCAACGATCAATTCAAATGTACGTCCCGGTTCGGTCTGTAACGCTATTTTGGGAATACCAACAGCATCTTCAACGTTATACCACTGAATATCTTTTCCATTAACTTTCACCGATTTCAGTTGGTCGGTTTTGGCATAAAGCGAAAAAATCAGCCGGAGGTCTGCAGGGAAGTACGATTCAATTACATAGCAATCGATCGGGCCATTTTTTGAATAATGCATTTTCAGATCGGGTGTTTCGAGTTGGGCATAAGGCCAGTCTTCGGGCCAGCCGGGTTCTATGCGAAGTTGTTTCGAAAGGAGGTCAGGCTGCACACCAAACAAGCCTTCAATCAAAGCTCGTGATGCCATTCCCACCGGGTCGGCAAAATCGCGATATAGTTCTCCCCTGAACGCATCGTAAAACGAGAGCTGACCATAGTTCCCGGGGCTTGAACCCAGGTACATATAATCGAGAAAGCAACTTTTGGATAGCTCAAAAGCTTTTTGTGCCCGCCCTGTCTTCCAGTAGGCCAGTGCGGTATGCATTACCTCGGCCAGCGCCACGTTGTTAACCGACCAGGCATACGGCATCCAGTTCGAAGTGGAAAGAGTATAATAATTGCCTTCGGGTAAATTATTCGCTGTGATGGGGATATGGGGAATTTCGCTATCGACGTATCGGGTACTTTGATAGGCCTGGAACGGATCGGCAATCCCTTCGTCGATGCTATGGTAAATGCTCCATACAGCAGGTGCGGTATGCACGAGCTGTTTCCCCAACAGGTCTTTGTATTCGGCGTACCATCCTTTTTCGGGCAACCACAAGTGCTCGTTTACGGCATTTTTAATCCGTTCTGCTTCCTCGAGGTAAGGCAGAGGATTTTTGCCAATCAACGATGCCAGCTTTGCCATTTCCTTATTGGCGCGATAATTATAGGCCGAAGAATATACCACGCCACCGCCACTGTACTGCACGGCATCGCTGGCCCAAATGCAACAATAGGCATCGTACAAACCATCGTTGTTTCCGTCGAACACCCTTTTTTCCCAGGCCATGTGCCTTTCCAGAACCGGCCAGCTTTCGCGCAGAAATCCGAGATCGCCGGTCCAACGGAAATGCCACAAGAGCTGACTGATAAAAACGAGGTTCATATCGTAATGATGGGGTTTGTTCATTTTTCCGGGATTCCGGCTGATATAGCCTTCGGTAAACATTGCCGAGCCTTTTATTTCCTTTTGCCGTGCCAGATGGGTATCCGGGTCGGGCATAGCTGGCCCCGACGGCGGCTCGGTGTATTGTGCTGCAAAATATCCGCGCAAATGGGTTCGTGCCCGATCGTGCCATCCCAGCCAGTCGGCCGTATAAGCACCACGCCACCCATTCAGGGGCATACGCCAGGCTACAGCACCGTGCATATACGATTGACCATCCCAAACAGCATCCGATGCATACGCCAATTGGGCTGCCGCAGCATTGATGTATTCGTCGGGTGTTGAGATTGTTATGTGTTCGGCAATTGACCTGCGGGAAGAATCGGCAAGTGCAAAAGTCCGGTCCAAAGCAGAATCGTCGGGTTTTTCTCCCGAATCGGGATTCATAAGCAAAAGGTATTCTTCGTCGATAGTATTCAGTTTAACCCTTCCGGTGAGTATTGGATTTTCTGATTTTTCCGATCCGAAACAACGCAGCGGATTGCTTTGTTCTACCGCATCCGATTCGCGATTTCTGGATCCGGACGGAAGGATGCCGTATATTCGCTTTTTTCTTGTAAGCTGTGGATTATCAATTTCTTCAGGATTCATCCTTTTTCCGGCATCCGGCGTACGTCCCTTTGCGTAATAAAGATAAAACTGCGTATCGTGAATAAAAAATTCATTGTTGGTACAAGCTTCGGGGGCCAGATAAAAGGTTGATTCCGGATCGGCGCCCAGATCTCCACCCCGCGAAATCCGGCGGTCACTGGCAGCTCCAAACGCCCAAAAAAGTTCCACATCGTCGGGTACTTGCTGTTGGTTTATTTTCAGAATCATCCCGTCGGCGCAGTACATCGCCAGCACATGTAAATATAGGGTGCCTCGGCCGAGCAGGGGATCACGGATAATGTATTTCATTGATCCGGCATGGTAGCGGGCCACGATCGTTTCGGCATCGATGAGCCATTTCGATGAATCGGCCCGTATAAGCCCCAATCGAAGCGTGCCTCCTATGTTCGGCATGTACAAGGCAAACTCGGGCAGGTCGCCGGTCTCGGCGCGAAACCCGGTATGGGAACCATACAAAGCACGGTTGAAGCGTTTATCGCCATTGACAATGACAAACTCATGACCGTCGGGATGATAGCGCATCGTTCGTTCGTGCCCGTTACCGGGATGGGATTTCTGAATTTCGGCTTTTGGACTGCAAGCACTGATTGCGATGGCGAGCCAGAAAAAAAGGATTGCGGTTCTCATGTTTCTCCAATATAATGCATCAGCAAGATAAAAATAAAATCTACATTCGTAACATGAATCTGGGCCCTGTGATCCAAATTGGTCTGGCAACAACCGGAATACTGAACTTTCTGGTTCTTGCTGTTTTTCTCTTGTTTGCAAGGAGGGGTAATGTATCGTCGAACAGGGTGTTGGGTCTTTTACTTTTTGCTGTTTGCCTGAAATTATCTTTTGGAATACTGATCAGCATCCGGCATGAATGGGGCCTTTTCAGTTATATCGTTAATAGTCTGAGCATCGCGGCATATTTAAGTTTTGGTCCATTGTTACACCTTTATTATCAGTATCTTTTTCATCACAAAATCAAAAGAATATATACGCTCCTTTTTTTTGTGCCGGTATGTGTTTCCCTTTTTGAACCCGTTTTTACTTTTCGTATACCAATCGGAATTGTCCAGTTATATTTTGGAGCTTTTCTGGTTTTCATCTTCATCCGATTCCGGATTTTTCTATCCTCTCAATCCGAAACCCGGGTCAATCTGCTTCAAAGAAAATGGGCAAAAATTATTTTCATTAGTTTTTTGCTGGTTTGGGCAGCGGTGAACCTGCTCATCATTGACATTCGCTACTATTTTGTTGAATTATTGTTGTTCGTTGTCGCCCTGTTTTATTTTGATATTTATTGGGTTTTCCGGCATTATTGGTTGAAAAAGGGAGAACAAGGGGATCTGTCCAAAGGGAAAAAGCGGAAGCTTTCCGACGAAGAAGTTCGTTCGATTGTTCAGAACCTTAAGCGCCTGATGGAAAAAGAACACCTGTATCTCGATCCGGAATTAACTTTGCCCAAGGTAGCCTCATTACTTCATGTCAAGGTTTATAAACTTTCCTATGTAATCAATCAGGAACTGAACATGACGTTCAATGAATATATAAACGCATATCGGATCAGGGAGATCACCCGGGCATTGTCGTTACCCGACAATCAAAACGAAAAAATACTGAGCCTTGCTTTTGATTATGGATTCAACTCAATCTCGGTTTTTAACGCAGCATTCAAAAAATGTACGTCGTATACGCCTTCCGAATATCGGGAACAGGCCTTGCTGAAAAGCAATTTTTCCCAATAATCGGGTTTCTCCGACAACAAAACAATACCTGATTTATAAATCCGGAAGGATCAGCAGGGGCAAGCGAACATTTTTGCCCGAAATAGTAAATGTATGCTTTATGAGACCAACGCACTTTCTAATCTGTATCCTCACGTTCCTGCTTTTTTCCTTTCCCTGCTACTCCCAAACAAGAGACTATTGGCCCGATGAAGACTGGAAAACCAAGTTGCCCGAAGAGATGGGCATGGATACCGTACTACTCCACGCGATGACCAGAAAAATTGAATTTTCAATGAATTATGTTGATGCCTTTTTGATCGTTAAAGATGGTTATCTCGTATACGAACACTATTTTAACGGTTACGACAAAGATACACCCCATTTAATATGCTCGGCAACCAAAAGTGTCACTAATATTGTGATGGGGATTATGTTTACGAATAACTTTATAACAGATATCGGTCTTAATATTCTCGAATATTTTCCAGAATATCAGGAAATTAATTCCGATGTCCGGATCAACGATATTACCCTGGAACATATAATGGCGTATACGGCAGGTTTATACAACAGCGATTCCGAGGCCTATGGTTCGGCTTCGACCGATGCGTTGAAATATTATTTAGGGAACAGATTTTTGTCCGATCCCGGAGTTGAATTTCGGTATGCCACTCCGGCATCACATCTTCAATCGGCATTAATTACGAAGATATTGGGTGTTTCTGAACAGACGTTTGCCGAGCAGAAACTGCTTTCAAATCTGGGCATCAATAATTTCAATTGGTTGACCGATCCTTTGGGATATACCTATGGAGGGCATAACGCTTATTTTTGCCCCCGGGATATGCTAAAATTTGGATATCTCTATTTAAATCAAGGCGTATGGAACGGCGACACCCTTGTCGATCCTGGCTTTGTAGCTGCATCGACGATGGTTCACACAAACGGCGGCTCCCCGCATAACGAAAAGTACGGATACAATTGGTGGATTACCAAAAATAACGGATACGATGCTTATTTTGCCGGGGGATATGGCGGTCAGTTTATTTATGTCGTTCCTGAACTGGACCTTGTGGTGGCGATTACCTGCAACACTGTCTCACATCGGGAAACAGCCCGTTTTTTAATCAATACGCATGTAGTTCCATCGATTCTTCAACCCGCATCATCCGAAATAAAAACAACAAAGAATCGAACAAGAGCGGTTCGTATTGCTCCTGATTGGATCCAAAATCAATGGTTGATTTCGTTCCAGATCGATAAGAAAGAAACCGTGTACTTCTCGCTTACAGATCTATATGGAAAAAACCTTGGGAGTTGCTCCGAAAAGAGGGCTTACGAAGCCGGGATACATTGTCTAACCATCAATGTAGTACCGGTTCCCGGTCCGTATATCCTACGAGGTTTTATTGGGGAAACAGAGGTGATCTGCAAAAAAATGATCAATCCGGTAATGGGCTACAACCCGAATCCTTGATTTACATAGCAAACAGTTCCGATACTTTTGCTCGTACGGATTCCGGATCGGGATTGACCGGAAAAACCCACTCTGCCTTTGCAAAATGCAGTTTGTGCCCGCACTGAAAACGTTCAACGCCCCCGCCGGTGATGTTGAGCATTATGCATGCATCTTTTTCAATTTTTTTCTTTTCTGCCGTTTCGATCAGAGAAGCCACAGCCACTGCAGCGGCCAAATCAATATCGATTCCTTCGCTTTTCTTAAAAAGGCTCAGAGCTATTGCAGTTTCGTGGTTATTTGCCGACAAAACGTCGCACCCGGTATCGGTAAGGGCATCGTACAGTCCGCCAATCAGACTGTAGGGCGGTTGCCGGTTCGACAATACTTTGGCATCAATTTTAAGGGCTTTCTTGCGGGCTTCTTTTTCGTCCATTACCGGAAGGTTTCGGGAACGGTTGCCCCAGGCTTCTTTGATCGGAATAAACGGTTCGTTTTGGGCAAGCATCAGCTTCATTTTATTCGATCCAAAACGACCGTCGGCAAGAAAGCGCAAGTTGGCTTCCCAGGCTGCAATGGCTCCGGTTCCGCTCCCAATAGCCTGAAAATAGTAATCCGGAATGGATCCGATGGTTTCAACAGCCGATAATACAGTGGTGCCCATGCCATCCCTCCGGGCAACATTTTTGGCTCCTCCTTCGGGATAAAATGCGTCCATCCCGGCAACAATGTTCGATACATGAATGGCATCGAAATAGTCGGCTCCCTGTTCCGATGCAACAATCTTCACACAGCGATCAAGTGGTTTTTCAAACCAAAGCGCGTTGAGATTATCTTCCGGAATGCAAATCAATAACGGGATCCGGTTTTCGGAACATACCTTCGCAAAGGCACGTGCGGTATTTCCCGCCGATGCCAGCACCATTATTTTTTCGCGATAGGGATTTTCCCGTGCACACACAGTGTAGGCTTCGCATTCTTTAAAGGACCCTGTTTTCATTAACGCTCCTTTTTCGGGCCAGTAGCCGCTAAAGGTGATGTACAGGTTTCTCAAACCCAATTCCCGGGCAAGTCCTTCACTACGATAGGTAACCGGAGCTGCCGAACCTTCGAGGATCCGGTTTATGGGCAACCAGTTGGAAAAACGGTATAATCCGGGCCATTCCGATGGTTCGTATTGTTGCTTCGCATATTGGGTCCGAATCAAGGCCGGTGCATGGGCGTGGGGACAATTTAATTCCCAATTCACGTCGGGATACGTTGATCCACAGCAAAGGGACTCCAAATTGTAGGAAGTAGCTTGAAAAGGTTTCATGTTTTCTTAGTTTGGAGTAAATATAAAAATAATATTCAGGCGGCAAAAACCGGATTATTTACGGGCCGATTTCCTTTTCTGCAAATCATCGAGGTAATAACGGGTTACTTCGCGAAAAAAGAGTTTCTGGGATTGTCCGAGCGTGTGAATGGCTTCATCGAGGTTTCCGGTCATTTCTTGGGCAAGAGCCAGGTTGAACAGCACTTTGCTTCGCAGATTATTGCTTCCTGTCTGGGAATATGTTGCCCAGTTTTCCCGGGCATCTTCCCATTTTCCTTCTGCAGCCAGGCGGATGGACTGGTCGATGGAGTCGTTGTTGACTACATAGTAATAGCGGGTTTCCTTTCGCCACTTGGGGGTAATAAGGGTGTTCAGGTCGATGGCCGTTTTAATAGCGGCTTCGATGGCCGCCTGCTTAACCGTGGGAAGGTTTTGAAAGGTTGTGGCCAAATCGAATTCGTTGCTGTCCCAGTACAGGGTATCCTTGCTGGTGATATAATCGACCAAAATTTGCTGTTTCGCAGGATCATATATGCGCCAATGGGCACGGTAATAAAAATCAATCGATGCGTAATAGGTTCGTTCGTATGTATAATCGTAATATTCCCGTAAGCTTTTATAATGGGTGATCGTACGGAGGGCCAGATTTTCGAGTACGATCAGGGCATCGGTTTGAAATTGGCGACAGAGGGCTTCGACAAAATTCCAGCTGAGGGGTTCGGGCGTTTCGGTATGCGGAAGCAAACGGTAAATGTTTCGTTCCAGGGGAATGACAATGTCGTACCGATCGGATTCAAATAGCAGGTTTCCCAGCGAACGTAGGCTGGAATCGGCTGCCAGACTGTCGAGGATCAGCGCCTGAACATTGAAATTCCGTTTATAAAAAGAAATCTGGAGCGAATCTTCCGGTTCATTGGAGAAATTGGGAGTCAGCGCTCGGTTCATGAGCAAAAAGCTCTGTATTGAGTCGTTAATTGGGTATTGGGGCGGGTAGGGAATCTCGACGGTGAATTTCTTCAATTGTCCAAACCCGTTGAATCCGACCGCAACAAAAATAAGGATCATGACAATCCCCCGACAACAGTGTGCGGTTCTGTTGTTCTCTTTCCTGAATTGAAAGCCCTTTATAAAGGCGTATAAACCGGTTCGTTTCATACTAGTAACTTCCCCAGAATTTTCGCAAAAACCATTCCAAAGAGAGCAAAACCATAAGGATCGCAGCAACAATTTTCCAGTCGATGATTTCGACCCTGCTTTTTTCTTCGTGTTCCTTTATCTCAATTGTGCGGTCCGATTCGAGGCGATTGATGAGTTTATCGGCCTCTGTGGGATAATAGAAGCTTCCTCCTGTGAGGGACGAGAGTTTTTTCAAAAGGGCATGGTTCGCCCTCAGGTTTTCCTGCTCAATGTTCACTTCCTGAATGGTGAAACTTCCTTCGCTCGTCAAATCCTCTTCACCCAGTTGGGTCGTGGCTTTAAACCGGTAGAATCCGGGTTTGAGGTAGCCCATATTCAGATGGTAACCCGTTGGATCGGAGTCGAATAAATAGTTCAATTCTGCATTCGATGAATCGATTAAGTGCAAACGGATTTCGGGACCAACAACGGGTTCGAACAATTCATCGAATAATTGAGCTTTTATTCGGTAGGGCTGTGTTTCAATAGCCAGTTTTTCGTATTTAATGGTGAAGGATTCCCGTTCTTCCCGAAGGCAGAGATAGGTAAAGAAATTCACCATCAAATTATCGAAAACATTTTGATTTTCAAAATTTTGATACTCGTATAATTTCCATCGCCACAATCCCTCTCCCATAATAAAGCCGGTTTTGCGCTGTTCGCGTTCGCCAGCCAATATCAGGGGATAGTTCATAACGATGCTGTTGATTTTCTGATAGGCAACAACCGAGAAATCGGGAGAACAATCGTATTGGGTGAACCAGGTAAGCAGGGGCGGATAGGCTTCGGATACCGACGAGAGCGATGGGGGAAAAAGGAACAACGAGAACGATTCGTGAAACGAAGGGGTACTTTCCTGCGTGAGTTGAGCGGGAGCGAACGTACACCCCATATTCAGATTATTGAGCGCCGGTAACGACGTGTTGGGTCCAACCAGGATCAGGACCGACTGATTTGAATTCGCAAGGGTGCGGAACAATGAGTCTTCCTGAATGGACGTTGAAGGGAGCTGGTTGAGCACTAGCAGATCGTATTCGTTGATGTTCCCTGAAAAATCCTGAAGGAGCGAAGTGCTAACCTGAAAGTTTGCTTGTTTCCGGAGCGTTTCGGAAAGGGCACCAATGTCGGGGTGGGGCGATTGAGTGAGAATCAGTACTTTGTATTTGTTGTCGTGTACTTCGATGGTGAAGCGGCCCCGGTTATTTGCGGTATTCGATTCATTGGGGTAGGGTGAAAGAAGCACCGTGATGGTTTGAAATCCCGCAGAATCGGCCTGGATTTGAATTTCGCGCTGGTAATAATAATCGGGTTGGGGAACATTGATCTGCTCACGGAAAACAATACGGTCCCCTGAATAGACGGTTATTTGCGACGAGGAATGAACAAAGCGGGTGAATAGCGCTTCAATTTGCAGCGGAAACGTGTTGCCCTGAAAAACATTGGGATTATGGTTTAAGCCAATGAGTGCCTGATCGGACCCGGTAAGGGTGTCGCCCAGGCCTACCGTGTAAACCGGGGCTAAAAGCTTCTGAATCTCCTGTTCCGGATTTTTTCCTTCGTTAAAGATTCCATCACCCACAAACACAATCGCCCCAACATTCAGGTTAAAATATCGCTTTTCAATCTCATCAATTAGATTGGAATAGTTGGATGTTTTTTCCGAGTAAGTGAGCGTTCCGTTCGGCGTAACCTGTTCGCCAAAGGTATAGGGTTCGATGGAAAATTTGTCGTTGAGTCGGTTCAGCAGTTGGTCGGTAAGCAATTTTGTTTGGTTTAGCGAACTGCTGTCGGTGCCCAATGAAGCAGAATTATCGACACCTAGGATCAGGATGGGCTTCTCGATCCGGATGCGAAGCATTTCGATTATGGGCGAAATAACCAGAAAAAGGATCAAAAACAAATAGATCAATCGTATTGCAGCCAACACAACCCGTTGAATAGACCCGAATACCTCTTTTTCTTTCCGGAAGAAGTAGATTAGATAGGCCACTCCGGCCGCCAGGGCCAGAAAGATGAGAAGAAACAAGCCCGTATAGGAAAATGCCGATTCGAGTTTCAATGCACGATCTTTATATTATGAGACAACAAAAATAGAAAAAAATCCCATCGCCGTTTTGCGTTTATGGATTGTTCGATGCATTTCATCATCGAAATAGCAACGCTTATGAAAGGAAATTCATTATTCCGGAATAATGCTTTGCCGTGTAAGCGGGAATGATGACTTTTGTACCATTACAGAAATTTTTCCCCATTTCCCATATGCTCACAAACCGTCTGAATGAAACAGACGGTTTTTTTGTTCGGTTCGATCTTTATAATTCAAGGTCGATAGGGAACTGTTCGTTCCAGGGCAAACCCTGTTGTGCCAGTTCCGCGAGAAAAGGATCCGGATCGAATTCTTCGACATTAAATACGCCCGGAGCTTTCCACAGACCTTTCAGGTACATCATGGCGCCAACCATGGCCGGAACGCCGGTGGTATAACTAACCCCCTGGGTGCCTGTTTCCTTGTATGCCACTTCGTGACTGCAATTGTTATAAATGTAGTAGTTTCGTTCTTTTCCGTTTTTTAACCCCCTGATTCGGCAGCCAATAGATGTGTACCCGGAATAATTTTCTCCCAGGTCGCCCGGATTGGGCAAAACGGCTTTCAGGAACTGGATGGGGACAATCATTTTTCCCTCGTAATTGATGGGTTCAATACCGGCCATGCCAATATTTTGGATCACACGTAAATGAGTCAGGTATTCCTGTCCAAAGGTCATCCAGAAACGGGCGCGTTTCAATGTTGGAAAATTCTTTACCAACGATTCCAACTCTTCGTGATAAATCAGGTACGATTCCTTCGGCCCAATTTCAGGGTAGGTGAGGGGCTTGTGAATTTCGTGGGGCTCGGTGATTTTCCATTCCCCGTTTTCCCAGTATTTGCCTTTTTGAGTGATCTCTCGAATATTTATTTCCGGA
>DAIMEA010000080.1:0-12039 GCA_036725585.1 Prolixibacteraceae bacterium
GCTCATCGCAAAAGAAGAATACGACAGTCCAAACCCGAAAGGATAGAGGGGGTCTTCGGTCATAAAGCGGTACGTACGACCGGCCATGCTGTAGTCTTCATAAGGGGGAAGCTGATCGAACGATTTGGGAAAGGTAACAGGCAGTTTTCCCGATGGTGCTTCTTTCCCAAAGAGGATATCGGCCAGGCCATTTCCTCCTTCTTCCCCGGGATACCAGGCCAATACAACGGCATCGGCCAGGGCATGAACCGGGGCCAGGTTCATGGGGCTTCCACCGGTTATCACGGCAACGACGGGTTTTTCCCTCCCCCGACACAGTTTTTGCAGAAAGTCGATCTGGTGTTTGGGCAAATCGTATTCGAAGCGGTCGCCGGATGTAGGTGAAAGGATGGAATCGCCTTCTTCCCCTTCGAGGTAGCTGTTGATGCCCAGCACACAAATGATGACATCCGAATTTCGTGCTTCGTCCAAAGCCCAGTCAATGGGATTGACATTGGGCCGATCGAGAACAATCCCGGGACGGTACTGGACCTGGGATCCCGGCTCCACAGCAGCAGCAATTCCTTCCAGGAAGGTAACCATCCGGCTGGATACACCATGGTAATTGCCCAATAGTGCTTCAATGCTCGTAGCGTTGGGTCCGGTCACAAAGTATTTGGCATGGTCGTTCCGAAGAGGCAGTATTCCGTTGTTTTTCAGTAATACCATCGATTGAACGGCTGCTTTCCGGGCCAGGGCTCTGTGTTCGTCGCAGTCGATAAGTGATTCCGGGAGCGAATCCCATGGCGTCGATCCGGGCGGATCGAACAAACCCAGTTTAAAGCGGGTGCGCAACAAAGGCGCCAGTGCGGCATCGATTTCCTCTTCGGTCACCAAACCCTGTTTTCGTGCGTCGACCAAACTTGGGTATACACTGCCGCAGTTCAGGTTCACACCGGCTTTCAGGGCCAGGGCGGCTGCCTCAACCGAATCGCAACACACCTTGTGCCCCTGATAAAAATCGACAAGGGCCCAACAATCGGAAACGACATGCCCGGTGAATGCCCATTCCTCCCGTAACACTTTTTTTAACAGTAAGGAATGCGCACAGCAAGGCTGACCGTTGGTGCGGTTATACGCACACATCACCGATTCCACTCCAGCCTTTACCAGCGCTTCAAAAGCGATCAGGTAGGTTTCGCGCAAATCTTTATCCGTGACTTGGGCATCGAAGGAATGACGCAGTTTTTCGGGCCCGCTGTGTACGGCAAAGTGTTTGGCACAGGCAGCGGTTTTCAGGTAGTTGGGATCATCCCCCTGAAGGCCTTTCACAAATGCCTTTCCCATTTCGGAAGTCAGAAAGGGATCCTCTCCATATGTTTCCTGCCCCCGGCCCCAACGGGGATCGCGAAAAATATTGATATTGGGCGACCAGAGCGTTAAACCCGCAAATTGCAGCCGGTGCCCCCGCCTTAACGAAGCATGATGCATGGCCCGGGCTTCGTCGGAAATGACGGTAGCAACCCGGAACAAGAAATCTGTATCGAAGGTAGCCGCCAATGCAATCGCTTGTGGAAAGACGGTGGCCCTGCCTGCACGAGCCACCCCGTGCAAGCCTTCGTTCCACCAGTTGTATGCCGGAACATCCAGCCGTTCGATCGACGGGCTGTTGTACATCATCTGCGAAATTTTTTCATCAGGAGTCATGCGGCGAATCAAATCCCCTACCCTGTCGTCGATCGACTTATCCCATTGTTTATACAAAGGAACAGCTTCCTCATGTCTGTTTTCAATATCCATAGCATCCCATTTTCAATGAATCTGTGGGCAAATCCCGAAGATACGCAATATTGTGCAATCGCCTTATAAAAAGAGGGTGCGAATCGCTGGCCCCTCCTTTTTCGAATCTATTTGTTTTTTCGCCTCCGTGTTTTTCCCGAAAACAAACAGATATCGTATTTTTACAAACGGTAAAAAAGTTGTTTCCTGCAAAAAATCCGGTATCGGTTATATGAAACAGCCTGAATACCCGTTTATTGTATATGCAAATATCGACACATCACTCTGTAAAGGGACTGTTTCTTTTCATGCTGTCCTTGTTTTCCTGTTCCGGGGACTTGTTGCATCCCATGACGGTTCATACGGTAAACCGCAGTTCGTTTACCGATGAGCTGATTCTGGATGGAACTGTTCAGGCCGTTCGCTCGTCTACACTGGTCTGTCCGCAACAAATCGACGGAACGGTCATTTTTCTTGTTGAGGACGGCACTCCGGTGAAAAAGGGCGACACGGTATGCATCATCGAAAACCGGGAGTACACCAATTATTACGAAACGCTTCTCGACAAGGTAGAGCAATCGAAAGCCCAGTACAAAAAGGGACAGGCCGACCTGGAATTGAATGATGCCTTGTTGCAGGCCCAGGTGAAAAGCAACGAAGCCCAAACCCGTATTTTGTTTCTCGATTCGGCCCAGCTTGAATTTTTAACCGAACAGCAACGAAAAATCAAAGAGCTCCAGTTGCAAATAGCCACCATCGAAAAACAAAAAATTGAGAACAAGCTCCGTTTCATGGAACAGATCAACGAATCGGAGTTGAAAAAGTTGGCATTGCGAATCAGGCAGGATGAAAACCAGGCAGCAAATGTGAAAGAGATCATCGACAAAATGGTCCTGACCGCCCCCCTTGACGGGCTGGCCTTGCGGGCTATTTCGCGGCGCACAGGCGATAAAATCCAGGAAACGGAAGAAGTGTGGGAAGGGATGCCCCTGATAGAAATTCCGGACCGCAGCGAGGTGAACGTCATCATAATGGCGTCCGAAACTCAGTACCGGCGCATCCGGGAAAACGACCCGGTTTTGTTTACCTTTGATGCCAAGCCGGGGAATACCGGATGGGGAAAAATTGCTAAAAAAGCATCAACCGGGCAGCCCATTCGCAGAAATTCCAGCATCCGTCAGTTTGAGATCACCGCATCGGTCGACAGTTTCACCAGCCTCCCCGAAATCGGGGTATCGGCACGTTGCCGGGTTTTCATGACCCAGATCCCCGATACGCTGGTTATACCCCAACTGGCTGTTTTTGAAGAAGACTCCATGAAATTTGTGTACATAGTCCGAAACAAACGATTCGACCGGCAACAGATTCTGCTGGGTAATTCATCGCCCCGGAATGCCGTTGTTATTGGCGGATTGGAGGGAGGAGAAACCGTTTCGTTTGTGAAGCCCCGTGCTTCCAAAATCCGGACAACCCTTCTGCTCCCCGATTCCCTTGTGAAAAAAAGTACGCCACCCGTGCCGGAACCGAATCCGGACGTGCCCCAAGGAACAGAAACGTTTCAACAAAGGGAAGAATTTCGGGAACTACCATCAAACCTGCAAAATCCATTTCCGATATGAAAAATTTTCTCTGGTTGATAACCTTAATATCACTCCTTTCCTGTGGCGAAAAAAACACCCGGGAGATACCGATAGCCCAGGTTCGAAAAGGAACCTTTTATCTCGATGTATTTGAAGAAGGTGAGGTGAATGCCATTCAATCGATCAACATTATATCGCCCAATATTTCCTGGCGCTACGGAATGCTGAAAATCATCCGGATTATTGAGGACGGAAGCGAAGTGAAAGCCGGCGACACCCTGATTGTTTTCGACCCGACTGAAGTACGAAAAGCCATCGTCGATTCCGAGGCAAACCTCGAAATGAAACAGGCAGAATTGAAAAAACTGAAAGCGGAGCAGGAATCGGCGATTGCCGAATTGGAAGCCGACCTTGAAATAACCCGCTTGTCGCTCGAAATTTCCCGAATTGAGCTCGAAGCTTCCGGATACGAGGCCGATGTGAAACGACAAGAGATCCAGCTCAACATGGAGAAAGCGCAAATAGCGCTCGAACGGGCTGTGGAACAAATTGAAAACCGAAAAAAAGTACAGCAGGAAGAACTGAAGCAAAAACTACTGGAAATTAACCAATCAGAAAAACAATTAAACGAAGCACACATTACCCTTTCCCGTCTTTTCCTTATATCCCCGTCAAACGGTATTGCCATCATCCGACAGAACTGGAGCAGCGATGCCAAATTCCAGGAAGGCGATCAGTGCTGGAGCGGACATACCCTGATCGAACTCCCAGATCTTAGTGAGCTGAAAGTCAGTGTACAAATTAACGAAGTTGATATCTCCAAAATCCAAAAAGGACTCCGGGTGGAAGTAAAACCCGATGCTTTTTCCGACTCGGTTTATGATGCAGAAATTATGACCGTGGCCAACCTGGCAATAAATAAGGACCGGAACTCCAAAATCAAAGTATTCCCTGTGGATATACTCATCCACTCCCCTTCGAAAAATCTGATGCCCGGACTAACGGTCAGCTGCCGGATCATTATCGACCAGATTGATCATGTTTTGTATGTGCCCATCGAGGCCGTTCATTCAACCCCCGATTCCGATTATGTATTCCTTCAAAAAGGCAACACCTTTGAAAAAAAGCTGGTGAAATTGGGATTGTCGAACACCGATTATGTGATTGTTGAAGAGGGACTGGAACCCGATGACCGGGTTGCGCTGATCGATCCGTTTGCTGAGGAAAAAGAACAGGAAGAAAACGAAAAAACGGGAGCCCGATGAAACAAAAAATTACATTCACACTCTCCGTTGCCGTTCTGCTTTTTGTGTTTTCCTGCAAAACCGAACAAAGCGAATCATTCGAAGTACGGCAAGGGGATTTCACGCAAACCATTACCGAAACCGGTGAGCTTGCGGCGGTAAACGTACGGGCTTTCGTGATGCAACGATTCGGGAGATACTGGTATACCATGAAAATCATCGGACTTCTGGAACACGGAACTGCGGTTCAGGCCGGCGACTCCATCATTCAGTTCGATCCCTCGCCTGTACAGCGTTTCATCATCGAACGGGAAACCAATCTCGAAACCCAGGAGGCGAATCTCGAAAAAATGCTGGTGGAAATCCGAAACCGGAAAAGCGAGCTCTTTTCTGCCCTGCGAAGCGAAGAAGCTTCTTTTGCCCTGAAAAAGCTCGAACTGGAACAATTCCGTTTTGAATCCGAGCGGGCAAAAAAAATCAAGGAATTGGAATTTCAGCAGGCAGAAATCCGGCTCGACAAAGCCAAAAAAAGCATTGATTTTTACAACGTCGTTGCCGAAAACCAGTTGCATATCCAGCAAATTCATGTAAACCGGATTCGCGAAGAGATCAACAATGCCTATCAAATATTGCCCCAACTCACCCTTCGCACACCCATCCCCGGGATCTTTCAGGTTGCCCGTAAGCGCCGTTCGCGCGATTTGATCATGATAGGCGACGAAGTTTTCGTGGGAAATTCCCTGGGGAATGTCCCCGACCTTACCTGGACCAAGGTCAATACGGTGGTGAACGAAACCGATTTCATGAAAGTGTACAAGGGCCAGGCGGTGAATGTGCGCCTCGATGCTTTGCCCGATGTTGTTTTTGAAGGGGAAGTGGTGAAAATAAGCCGCCTTTGTCGCCCCATTGAGCGCGACTCCCGCCTGAAAGTATTCGATGTGGAAGTCCGGATCCGGGAAAGCGACCAACGCTTAAAACCCGGGATGACCGTTGGTTGTGAATACATTTGTGCCGATTTATCGGATGTGCTGTATGCTCCGCTCTCCTGTGTCGAAAAGATCGACAACCGGCACTATGTTTACCTTCCCGCCGGAAAGGGCTATCAGAGAAAGGAAGTGCGGACAGGGCCCGCCAACAGCCGTTCGATCGTTATCGAAAGCGACCTGCAAAGAGGACAGAAATTACTACCGGTCAGCGAGATCGAAAAAATAAATAACGAATAGATCCTATGCAATTTGAAGAAAACATTAAAGTCGCTATTCGCGGGTTGATCGATCATAAATTCCGGTCGTTCCTCACCATGCTGGGAATCATTTTTGGTGTCGCCTCGGTTATTGCCATGCTGTCGATTGGCGAAGGAGCCAAAAGAGAAGCCATTGCCAAATACCAGGATCTGGGTGTGAACAACATCATTGTTCGCGACAAGGATCTTACCGATGCAGAACGGGAAGAAATGCGGGCAAAATTTTCTCAGGGTTTGTCGCTCACCGATGCTTCGGTCATCCGGGAAATCATTCCGGGGGTAGCCGATGTCGCCCCACAGGCTGAGAAAAGCAGCGAAATCCGCTATGCCGACAAATCATCCAAGTCGACGGTGATTGGTATTACCCCCAGCTTCATCAAAATCCTCAATTACGAAGCCGACCGGGGAACCTTCATCAACGAGGATCATTGCAACCGGAACCTGAAGGTTTGTGTGCTGGGCGCCGGTCTGGTTAAAACCCTTTTTCAGAACCAGGACCCGATCGGGAAAATGGTCAAAATCGACGACCAGTGGCTCGAAGTGGTGGGCGTAATGAAAACCAAGGCTCTTTTCACTGAAACAGTGGGTGAACTTGCCTCACGCGATTTGAATAACGACGTGTATGTCCCGCTCTCGACCTTCCATAAACGATTTGAACCGGAAAATGAACTGTCCAGCGAGATCAAACAAATCACGGTAAAGATCGATCAATCCGACCATCTGGTCGAAGCGGCCGGGCTGATCCGGAATATTCTGAATCGGCACCATTACAACAACGACGATTTCAGCATAGTCATCCCCTATGAGCTTCTCAAACAAGAAGAAAAGGAACGAAGGATCTACAATTTCCTGCTGGGGGCCATAGCCGCCATTTCGCTTATCGTTGGAGGCATCGGGATCATGAACATCATGCTGGCCACCGTGATGGAGCGAACCCGGGAAATAGGCATCCGCCGGGCTATTGGCGCCCGCAAATCCGACATTATGAGCCAGTTCGTTACCGAAGCGGTGGCCATTAGCATCACCGGGGGAATCATTGGCGTCTTCCTGGGGGTTTCCCTATCGCTCGGCATATCGCTGCTCACCGATGTAAGCACCTTTATCCGGGTGTACTCCATCATCATTGCCTTCGGCTTCTCGGTGATCGTGGGCATCAGTTTTGGATACCTGCCTGCCCGGAATGCCGCCAATCTGAAACCCATCGAGTCGATCCGCTATGAATAACAGGTAAAAAAAAGAGTATGCTAATTGAAATAAAAAATCTGAAAAAGGATTACCTGATGGGCGAAATTCAGGTACCCGCCCTGAAAGGGATCGATTTGCAGATTGGAAAAAATGAGTACGTGGCCATTATGGGACCTTCCGGTTCGGGAAAATCAACCCTGATGAACATTTTGGGCTGCCTCGACACGCCCACTTCGGGACAATATCTGTTCAACAAAATTGACGTGAGCGACCTAAACGACGACGAATTGTCGGCCATGCGGAACCGGGAAATCGGCTTCATCTTTCAGTCGTTCAATCTTCTGCCCCGAATGAGCTCCCTGCACAATGTGGAACTTCCCCTGATGTATGCCGGAGTAAACAAACAGGAACGAAAGGAACGTTCGGTGAAAGCCCTGGAAAAAGTCGGGCTGGCCGAACGAATGATGCACAAACCGTCGGAACTCAGTGGCGGGCAGCGGCAACGAGTCGCCATCGCCCGCGCCCTGGTCACCAATCCGGGCATTCTGCTGGCCGATGAGCCCACCGGGGCGCTTGACTCCAAAACCGGACTGGAAATTATGCGCCTTTTCGATGCACTTCAAGGAGAAGGGAATACCATCATCCTCATCACCCACGAAAAGGACATTGCCGATTTTGCCCATCGAACCATTTACCTGAAAGACGGGCTCATTTTTTCGGATGAGCGCAATGAACGAACATCGAATCTTTAAAAAATTGAATCCATGAACTTCGCTCGTTTTTTAATAACCGGAATTCTTCTGGTTCTTTTCATTCCAACAGTCGACGGGGAAACCTATCTCCTGAACCTCGAAGAAAGCATAGCCATTGCCAAAATGAAAAGCCTGGACATGCAAAGTTTGAAGCAGGACCTGAAAATTGCCGAATACAATCTTCGCTCGGCCACCAGCCGTTTTAAAACCCATATCGACCTGAACCTGACTACGCCCAATTACACCGAAACCATTCGTCAGTTTGAAGACAGTACCGGTATCACCTTTTATTCGGTCCGTCAATCAATTATCGGGAGCAATCTGACCATCAACCAGCCCTTACCCACCGATGGACGGATTTATATAACATCGGGATTGAACAGCACCGACGATTACAACGAACAAAACCGCTGGATGCGGGTCAATACCCGGCTGGGGTTCTCCCAACCCATTGATGCCCTTTACGGGTACAACAACATCCGCTCGGCCTTCAAAACCGCCCAACTTGCCTACGAAGAATCACAGAAACGACTCAAACGGGAAGAACTGAACCTGGTGTACTCGGTCAGCTTTTCCTTTTTTCGCCTGCTTTCGGTGCAAAAGCGGGAAGAAATTGCCCGGATGAACCTCGATCGGCAAAAGGAAGCGTTCGATATCGCGAAAAACAAATACGCCGCCGGCCTGATCCGCGAAGTGGATGCCCTCCAGATGGAAGTCGACCTGGCCGAAGCACAAAACAATTACGACCTCTCGCTCGTCGACCAGCAATCGGCCCGAAATAATTTCAAACAACTGATCGGCATTGCTTTAAACGACAGCGTGATCATCTCGAGTGAAATGGATTACAAAATCGTGGAAGTCGATGTGGACGAAGCCGTTGAACGGGCGCTGGCCAACCGGCTCGAACTACGCGAAAGCGACATCCAGATTGAGCTCAACAAACTCAATATCAAACGGCAGAAAGCAGAAGGAATGATCACCGGCGACCTGAATGCCTACTATGAAAAAATCGGGGTTCACAATTCACCCATAAACAATGAAATCGGGGCATCCATCAACCAGTCGCTGGCCGATTTTCAGGAACGACCGGGCAATTTTGGCATTGGCCTTAGCATCAATATTCCCATTATCGACTGGGGCGAAAACAAAGCCCTGGTGAAGGCTGCCGAAGCCCGTTTGCAAAAAAATATTTTCGAAAAGGAAGCCGTGATCCGCGACATTGAGACCGAAGTGAAAAACCTGGTGGCCGCTTTAAACAGCAGCTTAAAACGGCTGCAATTACTCGAACGTAACGTGCTTGTTGCCGAAAAAAGTTTCGAGATTACCCGTGCCCGTTATTCCGACGGCGACATCGACAGCCAGTTACTGGCCCTTGAACGGGTTCGGCTCAACAATGCCTATACCTCGCACCTCGATGCCTATATCGCATACGAACTGAACCTGTCGGACCTGATGCGGAAAACCTTTTACGATTACAAAAATAATCAGCCGGTGCTGTAACACGGGCCTCCTTCAACAGAGAAAATTCTGAAAGGCAAACGAACAGGCATTCCGGTTCGTTTTGCTCATGCCAATGCGCACCCATACCCCGGTGATTTTGGTTTGTTCGGACCAATGACGTAACAATGCATCGAAAACAAAGGAATATTTCCATTGTTATTTGAAAACTGATATTTTTGCACCGTAAAGATGGAATCGTTAAAAAGAAAATCATGAATATCAAGCGTAAGGTACTGCTCATGATCCTCGATGGCTGGGGAATAGGCAAAGGAGACAAAACCGATGTGGTGGCTACAGCCCCAACCCCCTTCATCGACTCGCTGTTGAAGGAATACCCCCATTCCCAATTGTTGGCTTGTGGCGAAAATGTGGGTTTACCCGACGGGCAAATGGGCAATTCCGAAGTGGGACATCTCAATCTGGGAGCCGGGCGCGTTCTTTACCAGGACATGGTGAAAATTTCGAGGGCAATTAAAGACCGCTCGTTATGGGAACACCCTCAATTGCTGAAAGCGTTTACCCATGCCCTGAATAACAACAAACAGGTTCATTTGGTCGGGCTGATCGGCCCCGGCGGAGTCCATGCCCTAAGCAGCCACATGATTGCTCTTTGTACCATGGCTACCGATATGGGCCTCGAAAAAATATTTGTCCACGGGCTTACCGATGGCCGCGATACCGATCCCCGCTCGGGTTACGGTTTCATCCAAAGCGACCTGGAAGCGCTGAAAAACACCCGGGCCCGCTTTGCCTCCATCATCGGTCGCTATTACGGAATGGACCGCGATAAAAATTACGACCGGATGAAACTGGCCTACGATTTATGGACCCGGGGCGATGGCGAAAAAACCACCGACCTGCTGGCTACCATCCAGAAATCGTACGATAACGGCATTACCGACGAGTTTTTGAAACCCATTGTCGTGACCGACGCCAGCGGAAAAGCCCTTACATCCTTTGAGGAAGGAGATGTAGTTCTTTGTTTCAATTTCCGGACCGACCGCCTGCGCCAGGCAACCATCGCTTTTACCCAGCAGGACCTGCCCGAATTCGGAATGAAAACCCTGCCCCTCGAATGGTATACCCTGACCGAATACAAGGCCGATTTTAAAGGCATCCATGTAATTTATGGCAAGGACAATGTGACGAAAACTCTGGGCGAGGTGGTTTCCGATGCCGGTTTGAAACAAATCCGGATTGCCGAAACCGAGAAATATGCCCACGTTACCTTTTTCTTTTCCGGGGGAAGAGAGAAAGAGTTCCCCGGAGAACGGCGCATCCCCTGTCCTTCGCCCAAGGTTCCCACCTACGACCTGAAACCCGAGATGAGCGCTTACGACGTACGGGATGCCATCGTTCCCGAGCTGAAAAATCAAAGCGCTGAATTTGTCTGCCTCAATTTTGCCAACGGCGATATGGTTGGCCACACCGGGGTATACGAAGCAATATATAAAGCCGTTGTGGCTGTCGACAATTGTGTGAAAGATGTAGTGACCGCAGCCCGTGAAGGAGGCTACGACGTGCTGATCATCGCCGATCACGGAAACGCCGATAACGCCATCAACGACGACGGAACACCCAATACGGCCCATTCGCTGAATCCCGTGCCCTGTATCTGGGTAACCGAACAAAAAGAACACACCCTGCAAAATGGCGTACTGGCCGATATCGCACCAACCATTCTCAGCATCATGGGAATCGACATTCCGAAGGAAATGACCGGGATGGTATTGATCGACCCGTACCGGTAGAAAAAATTCGACCCGGTATATGATCCGGTTTTGACCTTTAGCCCCGACAGGGTTTTGAACCCTGTCGGGGCTAAAGGTCATACTGCGTCTCTGCACTTGTAATTAGTCTCAGCGTCTTTGCGCCTTTGCGGTTAAAAAATTTCCTTTGCGTCTCTGCGCCTTTGCGGTTAAAAAATTTCCTTTGCGTCTCTGCGCCTTTGCGGTTAAGAAATTTATCTACGCCTCCTATTATTCCACCACCACCTTGCCGCTCTGCACCCCGCCTTTTTCGCTTACAAAACGGTACAGGTATAGCCCCCTTCCCGGGGCGCACAGGGTGGTTTCGGGCGCGGTGAGCGGACATTTGAGGATGCGTTTTCCATTGGGGGTGTACAGGAAAAAATTCCCTACATCCCCTGGCGATAGTTGAAGCAGTAATTCTTCCCCTGAAACAGGTAACACGTTCAGGAAGGGTGGCGGATTTTCAAACACGTTCACCTCGTTGCTTTTCATAAAGCAGGTGTTGTATTGTTCATTCTGGTAGATCAGTTCACCGTTTTCTGAAACACAGAGCAATTCATAATAGCCTCCTGACATGAAACTACCGATGGATAGCAATACATCGTAAAGAGATCCAATTTTTTCTATCCAAACTTCCTGATGCCCCCCCCAGGATAAGTACCAATGTTTATAACTTTTCCCATGGATTTCTTTCGCTCTGATTGAATCAACAATAAAGGGATCATCTTCGGGCGGATGTTGCCAATAAATATAAAATGAATCTCCTTCGGATAAATTGAAATCATAATATAAGTATTCATTACCTAATCCGCCATTATAAACAAATACCTTCCCATCTTTTTCACGAATGAACTCACACCATAACGACCAGTTGGTGGCCATTTCATTGTTCGACCGGTATATTTTTTTGTATGTAACAGATTGGATCATTGTATCCCCTTCGAATTTGGTATGGTGTGTGTAAAAGGGAAGACTCTCAGGTCCCTCAAAAATAACAGAACTCCAGATAATATTTTCCCGAACCAG
>DAIMEA010000081.1:0-12021 GCA_036725585.1 Prolixibacteraceae bacterium
TATGGCCAGTACCTGATCAACCTGGCCCATCGCAAAATCATATCCTTCTGAAAATGAAACGAACATGTATGCAAAAAAGCACAAACACGTACGAATCCCGATGTTATCGGGATAAGTTCCATCCGGTCGAAAATTTGTTAAAAAACAAAATATAGATCCAAAAGATAATCAGCTTGTTAAAAGTTTTGTATAGATGAAAATAACGGAAATTCATATCCCCGGACTCTTGATCATCGAACCCGACGTTTTTGCCGATGAGCGGGGCTATTTCTTTGAGAGTTTTCACCGGGAAAAATATGCCGAAAAAGGGATCCACACTGTTTTTATCCAGGATAACGAATCGAAGTCGGGATACGGGGTTATTCGCGGCTTGCACTATCAGCTCGACCCCTGGGCCCAGACCAAACTGATCCGGGTTATCAAGGGAGCTGTCTGGGATGTAGCCGTCGATATCCGCAAAGGCTCGCCCACTTTTGGACAATGGTACGGACTGGAAATCAGCGCCGAAAACAAAAAACAGTTTTTCATTCCCAAAGGATTTGCTCATGGCTTTTCGGTTCTGTCCGAAACAGCCATTTTCTCGTATAAATGCGACCAATACTACCACAAAGCTTCGGAACGGGGTATTGCCTATAACGATCCGGAATTGGGTGTCGACTGGAAAATTGAAGCCGGCAAAGCGCTTGTTTCGGCAAAGGACCAACAGCATCCCGGCCTACAGGATGCAGAAATGAATTTTATCTTCTAAGAAAAAATACATGACAAAAAAAATACTTGTTACCGGAGGAACCGGCTACATCGGATCACACACGGTGGTTGAACTCATCGAAAGCGGGTATGAAACCCTCATTGTCGACGATCTTTCCAACTCCTCGATCGATGTGCTCGACAGCATCCAAAAAATAACCGGTAAAAAGCCGGCATTCGAGAAATTTGACCTCACCGGCACACAAAATGTCCGAAGCTATTTTGAAAATAATCCGGGTATTGAAGCCATCATCCACTTTGCCGCCAAAAAAGCCGTAGGCG
Source organism: Prolixibacteraceae bacterium (assembly GCA_036725585.1). Lineage (GTDB taxonomy): Bacteria > Bacteroidota > Bacteroidia > Bacteroidales > Prolixibacteraceae > DAIMEA01. The sequence continues at coordinate 1,030 of DAIMEA010000081.1, forward strand.
AATCGGTCGAAAAGCCCCTGCTCTACTACCGAAACAACCTGGTATCGCTCATGAACATCCTGGATGCCATGAAGGAATTTCAAATCCCCAACCTGGTTTTTTCTTCATCGAGCACGGTTTATGGTGAACCCGACGAACTGCCCGTTACCGAAAGTTCGCCCGTTAAGGAAGCCGCATCGCCCTACGGAAACACGAAACGGATCAGCGAAGAAATCATTCGCGACACGCTGCGGAACGAAACAGCGATGAAAGCCATTTGCCTTCGTTATTTCAATCCCATCGGTGCCCATCCATCCGCTTTAATCGGGGAATTGCCCCTCGGGGTTCCGGCCAACCTGGTTCCCTATATAACCCAGACTGCCGCGGGTGTGCGCGAAAAGCTCACCATAAACGGCAACGATTACTCCACCCCCGACGGGACCTGCATCCGCGATTACATCAACGTGGTCGACCTGGCCAAAGCCCATGTGGTGGCCATCGATCGAATGAGCGGGAATAAGGGAAAAAACAGGTACGAAGTTTTCAACATCGGAACCGGCAGAGGCCTGAGTGTGATGGAAATCGTAAATACCTTTGAAAAGGTCAATAACCTGAAACTAAACTATGTGATCGGCCCCCGGCGGCCGGGCGATGTGGAAGCCGTATATGCCGACCCCTCGTACGCCAACCAGGGACTGGGCTGGAAAGCCGAAAAAACGACCGAAGAGACCTTACGCTCAGCCTGGTTGTGGGAGAAAAACATCAGAGGAATAAAATAAGCGAATGTCATGAAGAAAATTTTAATCACCGGTGGAGCCGGTTTTATCGGATCGCATGTGGTCCGCCGCTTTGTAAATAACTATCCCGGTTATGAAATTATCAATCTCGATGCCCTCACCTATGCAGGGAACCTCGAAAACCTTAACGATATCAGCCAGCGGGCCAATTACCGCTTTGTAAAGGGCGATATCACCGATTCAGCCTTTATTGATGCATTGTTTCAAAAATATTCGTTCGACGGGGTCATCCACCTGGCAGCCGAAAGCCATGTCGACCGTTCGATCACCAATCCCATGGAGTTCATTATGACCAATATTGTCGGAACGGTGAACCTTTTAAATGCAGCCCGGAATACCTGGCCTGCGGGCTATGAGGAAAAGCGTTTTTACCATATCTCGACCGACGAGGTGTACGGTTCGCTCGAAAACGAAGGCTTTTTCACCGAACAAACCCCCTACGATCCGAAAAGCCCCTACTCTGCCTCCAAAGCCAGTTCCGACCACCTGGTGCGGGCCTATCACAATACCTACAAGCTGCCCGTGGTGCTTTCGAATTGTTCGAACAACTACGGTCCCAACCAGTTCCCGGAAAAGCTGATCCCGCTCATCATCCACAACATTGAAAACAGCAAACCGCTCCCCGTTTACGGACAGGGCCTGAACGTACGCGACTGGCTGTATGTGGAAGACCATGCTGCAGCCATCGACCTTATTTTTCATAAGGGGAAAACCGGCGAAACTTACAATATTGGAGGTAATAACGAATGGCGCAACATCGATATCGTGAAGAAGATCTGCTCCATTATGGATCGTAAAATGAACCGTGTTCCGGGAACTTCCGAGAAACAGATCACCTATGTTAAAGACCGTGCCGGGCACGATCTGCGATACGCAATCGATGCATCCAAACTAAAGAAGGATCTGGGTTGGGAACCTTCGCTGCAATTTGAAGAGGGCATCGAAAAAACCATCGACTGGTATCTCGAACATAAAGAATGGCTACAAAATGTTACCTCGGGCGACTATCAGCGATATTATGAAAAAATGTATGAAAACAGAGAATAGCATCCTTTGATGTTTTCTGTACTCTTTCTTTCATTATAAATTTTTTCTTTTATCTTTACACTGATTTCATGTCCGGGCATTCATAATGATCAACGGATGAAATGATTGATTAACCCCAAATCATTGAAAAATGTACGATTTAACCCCGAACGCCGGAACGATGCTTTCGACAACCGGCTTCCATCGAAAAAGGATCAGTTTCCAGAAAGCTGAAATCATTTATGCAATTACCCGGTATTTTGACAAATACTACCTCAAATCCGACAATACGAATGAGCGCCCCATGTTGCAATTAGCCAGTGAAGGAATGCAAAGCATTGTCGACGACAGCCAGCATTCGCACTGCTTCAAAGAAGGTGAATTCATCCCAATCCAAAATGCCATCGTTTGCATGGAGAAACTTCTGATGAATTACACCGAATACATCCGGTCGAAAGGTTTTCGACAATGGGATGTTCATTCAACGGAATGGGAACGCACCCGGGAAATTGCCCGAAAAAACCATTCGGTTATGTATTTCAAACATCTGATCCGAACACTCGATCCCGAAACTATTGCCAACATCGCCATTTTTTTCATTCGGCAAACAGATGATCTTTTAATCAAACAGATGAATCCGAGTGGGTTAAAAAAAGAAAAAATCAAGGGATTTTTGAGTGCCTGGCCTATTGGAAAGTTATTTAAACGAGTTTTCTGAATCGTTCGCAAGTATGCCCCAAGTTTCATTTCCTCCAGGAAAACAAATCAGGAACTATTGCTGTTCGTTACAAATTCAGGATTTAGTACGGCAAAAAATCCTAATTTTGTGGAATGAAAATCCGTAACCTCCCGCCTTCGAAGGAACTGGAAATCTTCCGCCCGGATGTTTCCACGCGAATCGAATTACCGCTTTACCAGACCGGTATTTCGGCGGGATTCCCCTCTCCTGCCGACGACTACATCGAGGACAGGATCGACCTGAACACCGAACTGATCAAAAATCCCAGTTCCACCTTTTTCGGGAAGGTAAATGGCGACTCAATGATCGATGCGGGTATTGGAAACGGCGATCTGATTGTGATCGACAAATCCATCGAGCCCCGGAATAACTCCATCGTGGTGTGCATCATCGACGGTGAATTCACTGTAAAGCGTTTCCGGAAAACGTCCGACGGCTGTTTCCTCATTCCCGAAAACAAAAAGTACCCACCCATTAAAGTCACCACCGAAAACGATTTCCGCATCTGGGGAACCGTAACCTATTCGATTAAAAAACATTGAGCCATGGTGGGACTGATCGACTGCAACAACTTTTATGTGTCGTGCGAGCGCATGTTCCGGCCCGAACTGGAAGGCAAACCCGTGGTTGTGCTGTCGAACAACGACGGGTGCATCATTTCGCGCTCGAATGAGGCCAAAAAGCTGGGCATCGAAATGGGAGAACCGGCCTTCAAACGCGAACAATTTCTGAAAGAAAACGGGGTGATCTGCTTTTCGTCGAACTATGCCCTGTACGGCGATATGTCGCAACGGGTTATGGATACCCTCCGCGAGTCGGTGCCCGAGATCGAGGTCTATTCCATCGACGAGGCCTTTCTGAACCTTTCGGGTATTCCCAATCTCTACACGTTTTCGACCCAACTGCGCCATAAGGTGCAGCAAAACACCGGCATCCCGGTGAGCATCGGCGTGGGCGCCACCAAATCGCTGGCAAAAATCGCCAACAAAGAAGCCAAAAGCAGCGATGGCGTTTTCATCATCGATAATCCATACATCCGGAAAGCGGTGCTGATGAACGCCCCCATTGGCAAGGTCTGGGGCATTGGCCGCCGGTACCAGAAAAAACTGCTGGGCTATGGGATCGACAATGCCTACCAGTTCACCCAACTGAACGAAAACTGGGTGAAGAAAAACATGACCGTTGCCGGGCACCGCATCCAGCGCGAACTGCTGGGCGAGCCCTGTATATCGATTGAAAAGGCGCCCCCCGCAAAAAAAGTGATCGCGACCACGCGGGCTTTCGGGAAAAAAACGGGCAGCAAGGACATCATCAAAGAAGCCGTGGCCACCTATGCGGTACGCTGTGCCGAGAAACTGCGAAAACAACAATCGGCAGCCAACCTGCTCACCACGTTTATCCATACCGATCCTTTTAAGCCCGGCGAACCGGTTTATTACCGCAGCCAGACCGTGATCCTCCCGGTCGCTTCAAATCTGAATCCCATTCTGGTTAAAGCTGCATTCAAAGCGCTCGATGCCATTTTCCTCGACGGGCTGATGTACAAAAAGGCCGGTGTAATCGTCGATGGCATCATTCCCGATAACCAACTCCAGGGCAATCTTTTTTTTGAGGGCGATCCGGCAAAACAGAACAAACTATCGGTCGTAAACGATTCGATCAACCGGCGCTATGGCCGCGATACCCTGAAACTGGCCGCACAGGGTACCCAAAAAGAGTGGAAGCTCCGGCAGGAAAAACTCTCGAAGAATTATACCACGAAACTGAGCGAAATCATCACCGTAAAGTCGTAGTTATGTGCTTCTATTATGCCATTGTAAAAACCAACGCATCGACACTGATTCGGAATAAGGTGATCGATGCCACCCAGCTGGAAATGTTTCAGGAATACCACATCGTAAGCGGTTTCGGTTACCCGGTAATGCCCATTGTTACGGGACAAAAACCCGGCATGGTCCAGAATTTTCACTGGGGTTACATTCCCGGCCACACCCAAACGCGCGAACAGGCCGAGCTCTTTATTAAATCGTATAACACCCTTAATGCCAAAGGAGAAACCCTGTTCGAAAGTCGACTGTACGGCGAAGCGGCCCTGAAACGCCGTTGCCTGGTGCTTTGTTCCGGTTTTTTCGAATGGCGGCATCAGAAAGGAACCGGGAAAGCCAAACCCGAAAAATACCCCTTTTACATTACGCTTCGGAACGAAGAGCTTTTTGTATTCGGGGGCGTATGGGATTCGTTCACCGACCGGCAGACCGGAGAGGTGTACAACACGTATTCGATTATTACCACCGAAGCAAACCCGCTGATGTCGGTGGTGCATAATTCGAAAAACCGGATGCCCCTGATCATCGATCCGGCCAATGCAGCCGAATGGCTCGACCGGGCACGCCCAAGGAAAAAATTGCGGCCCTGATCCGGCCCTTCGATGCAAAGAAGATGCGGGCCCATTCCATTGGCAAAATCAATCCTTTCCGGATTGGAGAAGCCAACCAGCCCGAAGTGACGGCCTATTACCCCTACCCCGAACTGACCGCCATCCTCGACCCGGAACTGTTTTACCCCAACCGGAACGATGAGCGATAAACGAATTACCTGTACGCATTGTGGATCCAGCTTCGGCAAGGAAGACCTGACGCGGAGTTGCGCCAACTGTTTTGCCTGCACGGGCTGTGAAATTTATATCTGCCCTTCGTGTAGGAACGAGATCGTGGTGAAACCCATGGAGAAAAATCGCAAAGGACCAAAACCGGGTGGTTCTTCTGTTTCCTGATTTGTAAAAAAATAGAACGCGGATGACGCAGATCGTTACGGATTTTCACGGATTTTTCCGCGGTTATCCGTTCCATCCGCGTCATCCGCGTTCCATTAACCTCGCTGCTTGATACGGATTAAAATTCTCTTCAGAAATCAGAAACGTGGCAATTTTTCATGCCTATTGGTCGGGTAAAAGTTTTTTTTAAAATCGAAATCCGTAGCTAATGCCCGGTATTATCGGGAACAGCGATACAGAAACAACGTCTAGTCTCTTGTTTTCTTTGCTAAAGGAAAAATATCCATAGGTTGAATTGGCCCGGTTATACACGTTATAAGCACTCAATTCAAGCCAGTGGGAATAATTTCTTTTGCTTTTCAACTGCTTCCGTATGCCGATGTCCAGTTTGTGAAATGTTTTTAACCGGAACCCGTTACGCTCTGAATTGACAAAAACGGTATTGAAATAAGAGGGGGTGGTTTTCGAAGTTAGTATTTCAAAGGAATACATGGGATATACAGCTACCGGGAGCGTAAAAGGCTGACCCGAAAGCAAAGAGAAGCTGAAATTAAAATCCCAGCCTTTCCCCAACTGATAACTTCCCACTACAGCAAGATTATGAGGCCGGTCGTAGGGCGAATTAAACCAATTCCCGTTTTCAAAGGCATCGAAGGAATGAAGGCTTTTCGAAAGGGTGTAACTAATCCACCCGGTTAAAGGGCCTTCCAGCTTTTCAACCAATACCTCAATTCCGTAGGATTTACCTTGTCCATAAGCGATCACATCTTCCAGATAAGAAGGTTTCTCAATATAATTCACCGATGTAAAAATTGCTGAACTAAACCCGTCGCGGTAACTGATGATGTTTTGGGTGGTTTTATAGTAACCTTCCACACTGATTTCATAGCGTTTTCCCCCGATCGGAATATTTTTGTAAAAACCGGCTGCCCAATGATCCGACAGTATGGGTTTTCTCTTTTCAGATGGCCCGATCCACAAATCGACAGGAAGACCAAGCCCGGTATTGGATAAAAGATGAAGCGGTTGCGATATGCTCGAAAAAGACGCCTTTAACGAGCTGCTTTCTGTTAAAGAATAGAACAGATTAATTCGTGGTTCAATTACTGAATATGCTCTCCCCTCATACAGGTAAACGGTTCCCCGTAAACCGGCCTGAGCTTTCAGTTTTGTTGCTGCATAATTCACCGATGCCCACACTGCTCCGCTTTCAAACCAGCTTTCTGCAATTCGTTGTTGTGTCCATGAGGTATCGGGGGTCGAAAAATCGAGCGAGGCGGGCGCCAGTTGCACCGCTTCCACCTGCAGGCCGGCATCCAGTTTCATTCTTTCGGAAAGATCGGCACCAAACCGGTCGATAAGGAGATAATGCTGCAGCCCGGAGCGGAATGTTGAATTAAAATAGTTAAGTGAATCCATGCTGTACGCTGCTCCAATCTTCATCAGGTTACCCGAATAGCCTGCTTTCAGTTCATTGGAAAACTGTTCGGCCGTGTAGCGCCACTCAACCCCTGAAAGTAGGTTGTCCCACGATTTGCCATGATCGGTTAAATCTTCACCTTTATTATCGTATCCGGGATCAAAGATGAAATGATCGCGGCTGTAATTGTTGAAAAACAGAAAGGAACTTTTATCCGACAATTTCCAGTTCATCAAAAAGGAAAGGTCGGTATAATTAAAGGAGAGATCATCAAGCTCTTTAACGAAAAGTCGGGCCATTAAATCGAGGTACGTGCGGCGTGCACTGACCAATACGGTCAGCTTATTTTTCACTATCGGTATTGAGACTATTGCCTTGGCTGATAAAATTCCGATATCACCTTCGCCGTGAACACTGTCCATGTCGGGCGCTTTTATCCCCATGTCGATCACAGAGGAAACCCGTCCACCGAATTGTACTGGGAACCCCGATTTATACACGTCAACCTTATCAATGAGCATGGGATTGACTGCTGAAAGCATACTGAAAAAGTGGTGGGTCTGGTACATGGGCAAACCGTTTAAAAGAAACTGGTTCTGGTCGGGATTGCCCCCCCGCACAATCAATTTTGAAACACCTTCGGATGCGATGTGCATTCCCGGTTTTGTCGCCAGCGATTTGATCAGGTCTTTCTCACCGGCTATGGCCGGAATGGAAGAAATGGTTGCCGATGTGAGCGACTCCAGCCCGGTTTCGATCCGGTTGCTTTTTAAGGGCAGGTTTTCAACAACTGTAATTTCCTCCATAACCACACTTTTGTCGAAGGGCTGCAATTCAATCGTTAATGTTGAATCGGCAGTTGCTTCAATCGTCTTAATCCCTGAAGCATAATCATCGCTTGTTGTTATAAGCGTGTAACTACCCGGCACAAGAGCCATTTTAACGACCCCCGACGGATCGGAAACAAACTTTTTCCCAACTTCTTTTACCGTAACAGTTGCACCAGGCAGGGGCAATCCTGTTTGCCCGTCGTATACCCCGGCTTTGAGAATAAAAAAATTATTCTGCGGCCAAACGAATATGGGCAAAATAAAAAGAAAGAGGGAAAGGATCTGCTTCATGTCCGTCTATTTGGGTTTATGATCCCTGATCCTGACCATCGGATTATTCAGTTTACCGGCCTTAATGCAGATAAAACCATATGCGGTTGAACCCGGAAGGACAGTTTTCAGATAAAGATCATTTTGCTGGATATCCTTCCGCATTTTCCGGTTAACCACCAGGGTTCGGGTTGTATTGATGATTCCCCACAAAGCAATGGCTCCCGACCAAATATTGAGTCGAAATCCACTGCGCACGGCAACTCCTTCACCGGCAGGCGGCTCAACGGTCTCGGTATAGTACGAGGCGATCAGTGCTACCGGAAGCAACAGATAACTGGGCCAAAGTTTCTGATTGAATACGTTAAGGTAGCGGCTGCTCTCCAGCATTTCTACAGGAGTGTAATCATTGATGAATTCCAGGGTTTGTTCCGACAAGATAAGGGGCAATTCGGTCTTGTTTTCTACTTTAACAGGTACAAACACCATTTCTTCCCTCCACAGCTTTTTTGCCAGCCACTTGTTTCGGGGCGATACCAGGTCGGTATCGAAACAAGAAATGGAAATACCCGAATGATTATCACCAGGTTCTTTACCCAGGAATATTTCTTTCGGATCCATGGCCCGGTAAGGCATGGCGCAGCCCCCCAGAAACAGCCCGGCAATAAAAAAAAACACTTTAGTTCGAATGCGTATCATAGGGCTCTTTTATGGGTTGTAATAATTCATAGGGATGGCGCACATCGAAAAAAACCGAGTCATAACCAAAACTGCCAAACAATCCGTATCCACCTTCCACATTGGTAAACGATGGCAAAATTCCCTTGTACGAAGAAAAAAACAGGTCATCGACACCATCTCCGGAAAACGATTCATTATACAGGGTACTCAATTCCCGGTATGCAGCATAATGTTTATCGACGGTTAAAATGTAGAAAGTCAGATATTCAATAATTACCCCCGAAGGAGTCATACCTGACTCCAAAGGATATCCATACCCATACCTTATTACTTTATTATAAACGACATCTTCAGCAACAATAATTTTAAACTTAAAATTGTTATTATCGGAAGAATACTTTTCACCTTCAGCGAAGAAAACCTTGTTTTCATATTTTGACGAATCGATAACCCTATAAGGAAGTCCTCTATAACCAACAGAATCATCCTGTGCATATTCCAGATAATATTTTACACCTTCGTGCTTGTATGCAAAATAATTTTTTCCTGATTCTTGTTTTTGCATAATCCATTCCGATTCGAAAAGAAAAGTATATTCAGGAAGCCAATTATAAAAAATTGAAATCCCGTATATTGGTTCCTGAGGTTCATTCCAGTAGCTCAATTCTTCGGGTACTGTTGTGCATGCTGAAACGTGTGGATACCCATCAACAACAGCGTATAATGTGTATTGTTTCCCCTTTTGGATTGCAAATTCAGATTGGGCACAACCATATAGTGCTGGTTTTATCGAAAGTTGTTTTAAAATGATTTCATTATCATTGTCAGAAAGGACTACTTTGCCCGATGGCAAAGAAACGGATCCAAAGTTGATGGAATCCAAACCCCTGCTTGTTTCTGATAAGGCCACAAAAATGCTGTCGGTTTGCGGAGAAATAACCGAAAACAAGACTAGCTTTTTTTCGAACCGGGAATAATCCAGTTCTAAGATTTCTTCCCTGGTGCAGGAAGACAATAGAAACAAACAGGTTATTATCAATAATGTTTTCATTCCAAAATGAATAACCAAAGAAGGACAAATGCCTTCTTTGGTCTTTAAAAATTACAATCCGCTATTTGCACACCATGCGGTTGGGAAAGAAATATTGTAGTCTACACCTTCGCTATCTCCCTTTTTATAAACGACACCTGAAAGAACAATATTTTTTGCGCACAACCAGCCCGATTGACCTGTTTTACGATAAATTTGTTTTTGATTTACATATCCACTATACATATAATTGTTAACCGAATAAGTTGTATATTCAGGATCGATTCCATCATTATCTGAAGCGTATTGCCCCGATGCATGTAAGACACTATATGACATTTCCTGCCTGCTAAAATCCCAAAGATCATCACAAACAGGAAGTAAATCAATTTCCGCATATGATGAATGGGTCCAAAACCAGATTTCCAGCCATACCTCACATTCAAGATAGTATACATTGCCTGGATAAAACATACATCCATGGCCAATTCCAAAACTAGATTTTAAATTTGTATGGGGATAATTCTTAATAACATTACCAAATTCCTTTTCCGGATTTTTTTTGATTTTTTGAATCATTGAAAGATCACCGTTGGTAATTACATGCTCAACATTCTTTTGTACTAAGCTGAGCGTATCGCCTACAGAAATCAATCCATCACAGTTCAACAAAGCGGAAAAGGATCGGTCGCGTACATCATTGGGCGTTAATAATGATTCATCAGATGAATACGCTTCACAATCCTCCATTTCTTTAAATTGGAAATAAAGCGAATTGTGAAATCCCAGATCCACCAGCCATGCTTCCATTTCTTCGTTGCTCATGCTGTCGAGCATACCCAACGTTTTGTAAAGAATCTCAGAACTTTTAAAAACAAGCATTTCGTTTTCAATTGTTATATCATTTCCCGGTTGAAATGTTTCCATTTCCTTGTTGCATCCCAGAAAAAGTAACAAAACAAAGATCGCAAAAATCATGTGGTGTTTTTTCATAATACGTACTTTTGCGAACAGGGAATTGCCGTTCCCCGTTCAGATTATTGATTAATTTGACGGAAGGCAACCCGTACCCGTTCGCCGGGTTGGGTTGCCTTTTTTTATAAACATTGTTTCTGATTTTGACTTTGGCAGGGTTACACAGCTGGTGTCATCTCGACGACGCAGGAGGAGAGATCTGTTGTAACAAAGGATTCCTCTCTCCAGATAGACATCGGGATCGTCGGAATGACATCTTTCAGGTGCCGGAATTATCCAATTATGAATCAATCGACTAAGACCAGGGACAGATAATACTGAGTAATAAAAACTCTCGGATATCTTTTGGGGTACGCGTTTTATACCGACAGGGATCTTCATTGTTTCCTTTAGTTGGGTGTGACCTATATTGGTTTCAGGGCAATAATAATAATAATAATAATAATAATAATATCCCCTAATTAACTTCCGT
>DAIMEA010000082.1:0-11970 GCA_036725585.1 Prolixibacteraceae bacterium
CGGGGGAGACCCCGGGCAGGTTGCCAAGGCAAAGGACGGAATGTGGATTTACCTTTTCAGGCCCGATGGCGACTCCCTGCGTTCCGAAAAACTGGTGAACATGAAACACCACGATTACGATCTGGAACCAAACGTTCATTTTTCGCCCGATGGGAAATGGGTCATCTTCAGAGCCAACTTCGAAGGGGAATCGGATATTTATGCCGTGGAACTGGAATCATCCGATTCGGATTAAAGCATAATGAATTGAAATAAGCGGAAGAGGAAACGGTAACCAAAACGTCCGGTCTTCCGTTCATGAAAGAACGAGGATCTATTCCAGGTCCTCTCCATGGGCTTCGGGTTGGTAGATGACTTTTTCAATCCTGACTTTTTGTTCGCCCATGGGTGCTTTGAACGATACAATGTCCCCGTTTTTATAACCCAAAAGGGCACAGCCTAACGGAGAAAGAACCGAAATCAAACCTTTTGAAAAATCGGCTTGGTTGGGATATACCAAACGTAATTCCATCCTTTTTCCTGTTTCCAAAAGGGTAACTTCCATAACAGAATTCATCGTGACAAAATCGGGGGTAATTTTTTTAGAATTTATTTTTGCCGCCCTTTTTAGTTCCACACCCAGATAATTAAGATATTCTATATCAATGCTTTTGTCTTCACGTATCATTTGAATGAGTTTCGATAAGCGGACAAAATCAAGTTGTGTAACGGTAATGGGGAACTCGCCCTGCGAAATTTTTGTCTTTTTAGCCATGATGTCATCCTCCATAATTATAACGAACAAACTTTTTTGGTGCGTTGAATATTTTTGTATGTGCTTAAACGAAAATCCGGCACATGAAAAAGCATTTCTGACTTTTTATCTGTGTCGGATTTCTGACAAAGATATCATTATTTTTCAATTTGTTGTCGACAACATTTTTGTATTTTTGCCCTTCCATTCGAAAAATCCCTGTTTATGTTCAATAAGACAGAAGAAGAAGAACGTGCGTACCTCGAAACAATCAAGGAACGAATCGGGTTTGCCCTGGACCAAACCGACCGGGAAATTGGCAAACAGGTAAACGACCTGAACGAACAGAAGGAATACCTGAACGAAAACATCGCCGAGCTCGACAAGTTCGAGAAACTGGCAGTTAAGCTGTCGGTTCACCGGACTGTGATGTCGGGCGAAAGCGCATTGAAAAAGAAGAAACGCCTGCAAAAGCTGCTGCAATCGCCTTTTTTTGCCCGTGTCGACTTTCAGGAACAAGGCCGTCGCGACCCCCTTCCGGTGTACCTCGGGGTTCATGCCTTTTTTGATGAAGCGAAAAAGGAGAACATCATTCACGACTGGCGGGCACCCATTTCGACCCTTTTCTATGATTTTGAAACGGGTCCGGCATCCTTTGCCGCTCCTCAGGGAACCATTGAAGGAGATCTGGTGCTGAAACGGCAGTATCGCATCCGCGAGGGACGGATGGAGTATATGCTCGAAAGTTCCCTGAACATCCACGACGAAATTCTGCAGCAAGAGCTGAGCAAGTCGTCCGATGATAAGATGAAGCACATTGTGGCCACCATTCAGCGCGACCAGAATGCGATTATCCGCGACGAAAGCGCGCAAACCCTTATTATTCAGGGAGTGGCCGGGTCGGGGAAAACGTCGATCGCCCTGCACCGTATCGCCTTTTTGTTGTATCGGTATAAAGACAGCCTTGCTTCGGACGACATTCTTATTGTTTCGCCCAAACGGGCTTTCGCAGCATGGGTATTATTTGCAAGACCCAAAAACAAGCCCGGCAACTCTACGATGCTCTGGGCGATACAAGCAGGCAGGTGAAGCTCATCACCCCCGAAAGTACAGCGTTTACCAACGGAGTGCTGGTTTGTTGCTCGCATTTGGCGAAGGGTTTGGAATTTGATGCCGTTTTGGTGCCCCATGCCGATTCCCAAAACTACTGCGACGAAATGGACCGGGGTTTGCTCTACATTGCCTGTACCCGGGCCATGCACCGGCTGAGTCTGACGTATGGCAATGCACTTTCCCCGTTCATCGTACCCGGGTCCAATTATTCCTGATCTTTGATGCAACGGACGTAGGCCCCAAAATACATCCAGCTTCCGTTCTTTCCGACGGTCTGGCTATCATCATTGAATTCGTAGCCTAAAAGGTAGGAACCGTTGCTTGTTGCCGACCAAAGTTCGACGGTTTGATCATAAAAATTTCGGGTGAAATCGAATTGCAAACGTTGCCCCCCCGGCAGCAGGGAAAACCCAAATTCGTTGGTAACGCAACTGTGTGTTACGGCCCAGTGTTCTGTTCCGGTTTCTTTTAATTTACACCCTGCAGAATAGCTTCCCCCGGCATGTTCGAGTAATTCATCCCATTCATCCGTTGAAGGAACATGCCAGCCAACAGGACATAGTTTATTGGTTTGAACAGCATACCCGTTGTATAAGGCTCCATATTCTTCCTTAAACGACAGATCGTTCATCATCCAGCAATAGGCAGGATCAACGGTATTGATCCATTCATCCTGATCTTCAGGATTTGAAATGGGTGTGCCGTCGTTCAGACGGGTTGTTTTCAAATTTTCAGCAAACCAGATTTGATTTCCAATGCTTATCGTGGGGTAGATATTTCCGTCGGAATCACCCACTGCCTGCGGGGCAAAAAAGAGGTTTTTTGATTTGGAACGTGTTATTGTTCCGACCGATACGCTAAGGCTAATCGTGTAGTTGCCTTCCGTTTCATATTCGTGAATAGGGTTTTGCTCTGTGCTTGTGTTTCCATCGCCAAAATCCCAAAGCCAAGAATCAGCATGAATCAGTGAGTTATCCATGAAGTGTACGATCAAATCAAGCGTTAACTCCTGAACGTTCGCCGAAAAATCAACCAGGTGAATCCCCCCGTTTTCGAGTGCACGAAAAAGCGCATCGACATACGCTTTTGTTGCAGCATCCTGAGCATCGGTGGGATCAGCCAGATTTTTAATCGGTCCGTTGGCTGCGTTGCTGTTGGCTAAAACATCGGCAAGTGTTTGTGTTTCGGTGAAACGGTCGGGTTTGTGGTTCCAGGCTGCTGTGTCGGCGGCAGTAATTCCTTTTGCTACCGACGATTGAAAAACAGGATCGCTTTCGGTGTACCGATCCAGCTTGTTGTTCCATTTTGCCGTATCGCTAGCGGAAATTTTATGTGCTACCGACGAAGTAAACAGCGGGTCCGATTCGTTTTCAAGATAGTCCCCAAAATTGTTGATCTGGTCCTTGCTGATCCGGATGCCCGTTGATTTGTCCCATGAATGAAAATCAGGATCGGTTTCGGGATATGCTTGTTCCAGTTTTTGGGCCGTTTGGGCCGTCTTGGCAAAGTGGGCATACGGCACACTTAACAATTGGTTAATACCCACAAGGGAATAGTTTGTGCCGCCGTTTAAATCCGCTTCAGTTTTGATGAAGTACGGTCCATTCGGCCAGTAAATATCGGCAAATACGCCCGCTTCGGCATATCCGCTTCCTATTTCGATACCGATCAGGCCATTGCCGTTGGTGCGCGTTCGGTGGGTTTCGATAAAAACAGCCGTACCATCGACCGTACCCTGTAAAATGCTCATCCGTATGCTGATTTCTTTGTTGGCAACCAGTTTATTATCGGCATTGCGGATAACCGCCTGGTAACTCATTTTTTCGGGAACCTGCGCTTGTGTCAACGTACAAAAGAAAAGGAGCACGAAAAGTGTGAAGTAGATTTTCATTTTCCAGGGTAAAAAGATGAATAGTATTCGAATAAAAAACTTGTTTATTGGTGAATTGTCGTTTTGCACTCCAGACAATAATTTCGATGAACACTGAGGCCTGCGTTGCATACCGGGCATTTCCATTTTTCTTCTTCTTTTATCAAAAATTTCTCCAAGCCGAAGTTTTTGATATACATCAGGTTTTCCATCATGCTCATTCCATAATTTGTCCGGTATCGTTTATCCAGATTTTTCAGGCGGGTACAGGGGTATTTTTCGCAATCGTAGCAAAAACCAGAAGGGGTTTTTGCCAAATAATCGCAGTTAACAATGACACAGCTCCGGCAAACCTTCGGCTTATGGATATCGTCGGTTTTAAAGCATCCCCCGCAGGGTCTTTCTTCCCTTAAGTGACCGATGCACAGACCGCAGTTCATGCCGCATGGAGCGATAAACCCCTGGTATTTAAGGGAAGTATGGGATGAGCTATTCATTTTTGCATGGGTATTTCGAACGAAGAAAATCGAGGTTTAAACGGATGATTTTTTTCAGCGTTTCCCGGTCGATGTCGGATAATTTTTTGATATAAACACAACCCTTTCCCATTTTATACTTTCCCAGATCTTTCAGTAATTCTTCTTGTCCGGCGCAACCCGAATATACATAAAGGGAAATGGCGGCCTTTCGGGGGGAGAATCCGATAAGGAACCAATCGCCTTCCTGCCGGCTTCGTTCCGATTTGTAATGATACGTGCCGAACCCGACGATGGAAGGCCCCCACATCTTGGGTTGACAACCGGAGAGATTCTGCATGATTTCGAGGATTTCCAGACTATCGTTTCTCTTTTGTTCTGTATCGGCAAACGTGTAAATGAATTTGTACACGTCGGCATCGTTTTGTTTTGTTTTAATTTCAGTCATATTCTGCTTTTCTGGGTCATTATGCGAATAAAGATAGAGCGGGATTGGATTATTTCCGTACGATTTTTTCCATTTTTTTCCCTTTGGCCAGTTCATCGATTAACTTATCGAGGTAGCGGATCCTTTGCATCCGTTTGTCTTCGATTTCTTCCACCCGGTAACCGCAAATGACCCCGGTGATTTTTGCGGCATTGGGATTTATTTTGGGCGCAAGCGCGAAAAAAGTTTCCAGGTCGGTTCGATCGTTGATGTGTTGCTGCAGGGTTTTGGGGTCATATCCGGTGAGCCAGAAAATGATTTCGTCCACTTCGGCTTTTGTCCGGCCCTTTTTTTCGGCTTTCTGAATATAAAGCGGATACACGCGTGCAAAGGTCATTCGGTAAACTCTTTCAGGATCCATAGGTTTTGCCGGTTTTTTGATTGTATGTTGTTTGTTTCAGATTTTATTTTGATCTGCCTTATTCCATCCGATAAAGGTATGTGGAAATATCTTTAATACAAAAAAAGCACGACATGCCCTCAAATAATGGTTATAGGGGAGAGAAGAAGGTGTCTTTGATTTATAATAACAGGATAAAATAATCATTTGTTTGTCGTTGTTTTTGAGTGTTGGTTTATTACAAAGGTGATTATTATAAATAACGTGAGTTCGATGTAAGCGGCCTTTTCAATAACTTTTTATCAACAGTTTCGTTGTTTCGAGGAGGCTTTTTAGGCAAAATGAATAGGTAAATAGTCTTTCTATCAAAATTGCAAGGTGGTTGTCTACGCTGCGGTGCCTTGCGAACTCAATCATACAGATATAATTGAGTTCATAATTCAGCCCGATAACACATTTTTAGAAAATCGGAGAAAGTAAATTTCCTGTTTCGGGTCTTTTTAGGCACTTTCTTATTTAATTCAAGATCCTTGGTTTTATTAAATTCTTTGCAGTATTTGTTTGCATGTATAGAAAATACCAAAAATTTTGTCATTGAGATGCAACAAGGTTTTACTTTGCATTTATTTGTTAGTTATTTATATATAGTAAAAAACTATTTTTCTTTCAAATAATTTTCACTATTTTACTTCGAATTCACGTTAACAAATACATTAACAAATGAAAGTTTTGAAAACCCTATTCTTCGCATTTTTTTTGGTTTTCATCGTTGTACAAAACACAAATGCCCAGGATTATTTTCTTTCATTTTCGGCAAATGTTGATTCTGTTCAGGTTGAGAATCTTAAACAAGGAACTGTTATGGCAGTTTCTGGTTCTGAGGGATTATTTCTGAGAAAGACGCTTTTGGGAATAAGTAGGCTCAATTTGAGTGAAAAGAAATTACAAATTTATCCCAATCCTTCATTCGGTAACCTTTTTATTCGCTTTGAATCATCTACTTCTGAGGTTGGACACCTTGATATATTTGATATTTCCGGAAAAAAAATTTACGCAGACCAAATAATGATTGGATCAGGAAAAAATTCATTTAACTTATCGGGATTGCATAATGGGATATTTCTATTAAGGATATACTCCCAAAGTCTTATCTATACCGGAAAAATTGTCTGCATGAGTTCAGATCGTCAACAACGTGGGATTGTTATTAACGGAAATGACGAAGTACCAATTTCAATAAGTGAAAAGAGTGTTTTGTCAGCTCCTCAAATGCAGTACAATGATGGTGATCGTTTAAAACTGACAGGTTACTCAGTCGATAATAGTACTATTGTCACTGTAATACCCAATAAGGACACCCTAATCCATTTTACTTTTTATTCCTGTATAGATGGTGATGGATATAGTTATCCGGTTGTCGAAATTGGGAATCAGTTATGGATGGCAAGAAATCTACAAACATCTAAATATGATGATTTAACAACAATAGCATGTATTTCAAAAGACAGTGAATGGGTAAATTTGATTACTCCTGCATTTTGTTATTATGGATTCGAAGAAAGTAATAAGTCCGACTATGGTTCGTTGTACAACTGGTTTGCATTGAATAAAGATATTAATGGTGAAAAAAATATATGTCCCAAGGGATGGCATGTGCCAATTGATGCAGAGTGGATATCATTATCTGAGTTCCTAGATAGTAGTACTTTTGTTGGAGGGAAATTAAAAGAAACAGGTTTTGCACACTGGGAAAAACCAAATTCAAACGCAAGTAACGAAACTGGTTTTACCGGATTACCCGCCGGGGGTTTTTTAAAAGATAGCAACTTTGTTGAGTTGGGCTTTAGTTCATATTATTGGACATCAACCAGTTCGTCGGTGGATAGTTCTTGGTGCAGAACAATGAAAAATGATAATGGAGAATTTGGGCGGTATAATTATCCTATGATTTGCGGTTTGTCAATACGTTGCCTTAATGATGCTTTTTATGGCAACGCTGTTGTTCCAGTAATAACTACTACTTCTGCGGATAGTATAACTGGAAATTCTGTTTTCATAGGTGGAGATCTAAGTTTTGACGGAGGAGCTACAATATTATCACGTGGAATTTGTTGGAGCATTCACTCAAGCCCCTCAATTTCTGACGACCACACAGATGAAGGTGCCGGCTTTGGTTCTTTTTTAAGTAGTATTTCCGGATTATTACCCAATACTACTTATAATGCCAGGTCATATGCAGTCAATAATGTTGGGATAAGCTACGGTAATGAAATAACCTTCAAGACACTAGCTGAACTACCCGAATTGACTACTTCAACGGTTTCAAATGTTTTTCCAACAACTGTTACTTGTGGCGGTGATATATTTAGTGATGGCGGCGACAGTATTCTTGCTCGCGGAGTATGTTGGAGCACTCATACAAACCCAACAATATCTGATAATAAAACATCAGATGGATCGGGATCTGGTATTTTTGTTAGTTATATTGACAGTTTAATTCCGAATACATCGTATTATGTCAGATCTTATGCCATAAATTGCAGAGGTATAAATTATGGAAATGAGATAAAATTCAAAACGAAAAGAGACGAGCCAATTTTAACAACGAATACAGTAACAGTTATTTCCATGTCTTCTGCAACAAGTGGAGGAACCATCTTATATGAAGGAAGTAAACCAATTATTTCAAGAGGAATATGCTGGAGCAAAAACTCATCAAGCACTATCAATGATGATATTGCTATCGATGAAGGTTTCGTTGGAAATAGTTTTTCTTGTCAATTGACCGGATTATCTGCAAATACTTCTTATTCTGTCCGGGCTTTTGCAATTACTGAAGAAGGTGTATTTTATGCAATTGGAAATGGATTTAAAACGTCAACAGGTCCCGATGTGAGATTTATTGATGCATCTAACATTACTACTTCCTCGGTTTATTGCACAGGAGAATTAATTAATGATGGAGGATATACTGTAAAAGAACGAGGATTTTGTTGGAGTACTTCTAAAAATCCAACCGTTAATGATAATAAAAATATTTTGGGAAAGGGTTTAGGAGAATTTAAAACGTCAATTACCGGATTACTGGAAAACAAACAATATTACGTAAAAGCTTACGCCACAAATGAAAGAGGAACCAGCTATAGCGATGTTTTTCTATTTAAAACACTTGGAACAGTAACGGATATTGACGGAAATATTTACACAACTGTAACAATCGGTAATCAAGTATGGATGGCAGAAAATCTTAAAACAACAAAATATAATAATGGCATAGAGATTCCCTTAGTTATTGATAATACTGAATGGAGTTCATTAAATACAGCAGCTTATTATTCAATAACTTTTCCTCCCGATGTAACTGAATTTTATTATAACTATTATACAATAAGCGACACTATTAATATTTGTCCGGTTGGTTGGCATGTGCCAACATATGAGGATTTGGATGTACTAAAAAATCTTTTTGGAGGATGGGAAATTGCAGGAGGTCCAATGAAAAGCAAAAGTAATGAATGGCTTAGTCCAAATACGGGTGCAACCAATGCAAGTGGTTTTAGTGGTTTACCTTATGGTCTAAGGCGAAATATAGGTTTGATTGAAGGTCGCAGTCAGTCAGCAAATTGGTGGTATGGTTCAAATAGTGGATTCTCCTTAAGTGGATATGGCTTTAGACTGTGGTTTGGAGATGCAAATTGCAAAACATTGCTCTTTTATAAAAACTATGGACTTTCTATCAGATGTATTAAGGATGATTAATATTTTGAAATTTTAATAAGTTGTGGGCAATCAATCTGTTTTTAAGGTTGGAAGAAAAATCGATATAAATTTTATCGGCTTTATCGGAATAAATGACATAGGTATAAAACATAAAAAAAAAGAGAACCATTAACCTGATTCTCCTTCGTAGCGGGGATAGGACTCGAACCTATGTCCGCCAGCCGGCGGATATGAGCCCGACGAGCTAATGTTTACGAATCATGTTGTGGATAAATAGTCTTCCTTTGGCGCTTTTGAGTTGTTTTTCCCTTTGCATAGCGTCCGCTTTATTATCAAAAGTCTCAAAGTAGAGTAAGCTCCAGGGCATAAATTTTCTTGTCCAACCTTTATTATTTGGATGGTTGTGGGCAATCAATCTGTTTTTAAGGTTGGAAGAAAAACCGATATAAATTTTATCGGCTTTATCGGAATAAATGACATAGGTATAAAACATAAAAAAAAAGAGAACCATTAACCTGATTCTCCTTCGTAGCGGGGATAGGACTCGAACCTATGGCCTTCGGGTTATGAGCCCGACGAGCTACCAACTGCTCCACCCCGCAATATTTCGTTTAAAAACGCGGCGCAAAGATAGCCATCGCCGACGAATCCCCCAAACGAATGTTCGTTTTTTTCAAAAAAAATCCCGATGCTTCCTTTTCCTCAAGGCTTCCTGTGCTTTTATTTCTATTTTTGTAGCTTCAGAAAATACGATGAACAAGAAGAACGACAAAGCTTTTTGGAAAAAGATAACCCGGAAATACCGGTTGGCGATGTTCGAGCAGGATACACTGAACGAAGTGTACACTACTTTTGTAACCCGGCTGAAGGCTGGGGCGCTTATCTTCCTGATTTGTTTTGGGGTATGTGCCCTGACGCTTTCCCTGATTTTTTTCACCCCGGCAAGGCGGCTTGTTCCCGGTTATCCCTCGCGTATGATGAGCGAGCAGATCCGGTACAATGCCGTGATGACCGATTCTCTTCTGGCTGAGATCGCGAAACGCGACGAATATTTGCTGTTAATCCGGAAGGCCATTTCCGGTGAAGTGATTGAAGACAGCAGTCAAACACCCAACGAAGAATTTACCCATGTTGAACTGGAACCGGTAAGCGACGATTCCCTTTTCAATTCCCTCATCGGGCCCGAAAAGTACAAGTTTTCGTACCAGATTGATGGTGGGGATGAGTTATCAGGAATCACCTTCTTTTCTCCTGTCAGGGGATTGATCACCAATCGGTTTAATGCTTCTCCGGGCCATTTCGGCACCGACATTGTTGGCACCGTCAACACCCCGGTTTCAACGGTACTTGACGGTACGGTTATCTTTGCCGAATGGTCGGTCACAACCGGATATGTCGTTCAAATTCAACATGCCAACAATATGATTTCCATTTACAAACATAATTCCGAAGCGCTGGTGAAGCCGGGCGACCGCGTTTTGGCCGGCGACATCATTGCCATGATGGGCAATGAGGGAGAGTATTCCACCGGTCCTCATCTTCATTTCGAATTGTGGCATAATGGTTCACCGCTTGATCCCGAAAAATACATCCAGTTCTGAACCAAACCCGGAATGATCTGTTTAACCGAACAAATTGATGAGTGAAAGCAAAACGAAGTGTCGAATGAAACGAATTGCTATTCTGGGATCCACGGGGTCGATTGGTACACAGGCCCTTGACGTGATACGGGCAAATCCCGGACGTTTTTCTGTATCGTTGCTCACGGCCAACAACAATTCTTCCTTGCTGATCAAACAAGCCCTGGCCTTTCGTCCCGAACGGGTGGTGATTGCCAATTCCGAAAAATACGACGAGGTGAGCGAAGCCCTCGAAATGGAGGGCATTGCCGTTCATGCCGGGGATGTGGCGCTGCAACAGGCTGTCCAGGCCGACAATGTCGACATGGTATTGGCGGCGATGGTGGGCTATTCGGGTCTTTTACCGGTGATCAGCGCCCTCAAAACCGGAAAGCAAATTGCCCTGGCCAATAAGGAAACCCTGGTGGTTGCCGGCGAACTGATTACCCGCCTGGCCCACGAAAACAACGTAATGCTCCTGCCGGTCGATTCGGAACATTCGGCCATCTTTCAGTGTCTGGTGGGCGAAAAACCCGAAGCTGTCGACAAAATCATCCTGACCTGTTCCGGGGGACCGTTTCGGGGGTATACCGCCGAACAGCTGGAGCAGGTAACGCCCGAGCAGGCCCTGGCCCATCCCAATTGGGATATGGGCGCTAAGATCACCATCGATTCGGCCACGCTCATGAACAAAGGCTTTGAAGTGATCGAGGCCAAATGGCTGTTTCAGCTGAGGACCGAACAGATCGAAGTGGTCGTCCATCCCCAGAGCATTATTCATTCGATGGTTCAGTTTACCGACGGATCGATCAAAGCCCAAATGGGTTTGCCCGATATGCGTTTCCCCATTCAGTATGCTCTTTCGTATCGCGACCGCATAACCAATGCCTTTCCCCGTTTTACGGTTCCCCATTCTCCCAATCTGACCTTTCAGTCGCCCGATACCCGTAATTTCCGGAACCTGGCCCTTGCCTATGAAGCGCTGTCGGTAGGGGGGAATTACCCGTGTATTCTGAATGCAGCCAACGAAATTGTGGTACAGGCTTTTCTTCAAAAGAAAATTGGATTTCTGCAAATGAGCGATGTCATTGAGCAAACCCTGTCGAAAATATCGTATCTTGCCGAGCCCGGAATCGACGACTATATAGCCTGCGACAGTGAAGCCCGCAGAGTAGCATGGGAACTGGCGGGAAAGAAGAGTCTTTATTAATGAAAATTAATTAGTTGTAATGGCAATACTGATAAAAGCAGCCCAGTTTTTTCTGAGTTTATCCCTGTTGATTATTATTCATGAACTGGGACATTTCCTTTTTGCCCGGATTTTTAAATGCCGGGTCGAAAAATTTTACCTTTTTTTCAACTTTGGTTTTTCCCTCTTCAAAACGAAAAGAGGCGAAACAGAATACGGAATCGGGTGGCTCCCGCTTGGGGGATACGTAAAAATTGCCGGTATGATCGACGAATCGATGGACCGCGAACAAATGAAAAAACCGCCCCAGCCCTGGGAATTTCGTTCCAAGAAACCCATTGAACGGCTCCTGATTATGGTGGGCGGGGTGCTCATGAATTTTCTGGCTGCCCTGATCATCTATATTGGCGTTTTGTACACCTG
>DAIMEA010000083.1:0-11770 GCA_036725585.1 Prolixibacteraceae bacterium
GGCCAGCGCCCCGAACATTTGTTGGGGCGACTTGCAGGTCGACAAATTGCCCAGGTATTCGGGATA
Source organism: Prolixibacteraceae bacterium (assembly GCA_036725585.1). Lineage (GTDB taxonomy): Bacteria > Bacteroidota > Bacteroidia > Bacteroidales > Prolixibacteraceae > DAIMEA01. The sequence goes on from DAIMEA010000083.1 coordinate 67, forward strand.
CATGTGTTCGATGTATTTGATCCAACCGGGCGAACACGAAGTGGCCATAGGCAGTTTCACGCTTTCGTCCTTGTCGACCAGGGCTTTTTTCAGACGGGTCAACAGTTCGGTACCTTCCTCCATAATGGTGAGGTCGGCGGTGAAGTCGGTGTCGAGCACCGAATCGAAACCGAGATTTTTCAAAGCGGCCACCATTTTCCCGGTCACCCGTTCGCCCGGGTCGAAGCCGAGTTCTTCGCCCAATCCGACACGAACGGCCGGAGCTGTTTGAACAATTACGTGTTTTTCAGGATCGGATATGGCTTCCCAGGCTTCTTCGATGTAGTTTTTCTCGATGAGGGCACCGGTGGGGCAATGGTTCACGCATTGTCCGCAGGTAGTGCACACCACGTCGTTCATCGAATTTTCGAAGAAGGTGGCAATTTTCATTTTATCGCCTTTATAGGCAACGGTGAGCGCGTTAACTCCCTGTATTTCGGCACAGGTGCGCACACAGCGCTGGCAACGGACACAACGGCTGTCGTCCTTGATGATCGAAGGCGAATACATGTCGATGGTGTAGTTCTTGTACGGAACCAGGTCGATCAGGTCCTGCGACATAATCTTGTATTCGGCTGCCAGTTCCTGGAGTTCGCAGTTCCCGTTTTTGTAACACTTGGTGCAGTCGGCGTTGTGTTCTGATAACAACAGTTCGATAATGTGTTTTCGGGAGTTTCGCACCTTCAGGGTATTCGTTAAAATCTCCATGTTTTCCTGGCAGGGCGTGGCGCAGGAGGCGGCCAGGCGTTTCTGGCCCACGATCTCGACCACGCAAACGCGGCAATTTCCGGCCACACACAGGTCCTTGTGGTAACACAGGGTGGGAATGATGATCCCGGCATTCCGGGCAGCTTCCAGGATGGTCAGTCCCGGTTCGACCTCATATACCATTCCATTGATGGTGATGTTTATTGTTTTGCTCATACGATTCTTGTTTTGTTTAATAAATCATCTCTTCGCGAAAATTCTCAACAATGGAGGAGAACGAGTTGGCCACCGACTGGCCCAGACCGCATTTAGCCGTTAGTTGCATGGTCTCGGTCAGCTTCATCAGTTTGTCGAGATACGATGCAGGTTTGGTCCCTTGTTTCACGGCTTTGATGCCGATCAGCAACTGTTGGCAGCCTACCCGGCAGGGGGTGCATTGTCCGCACGACTCTTCGCGGAAGAATTCGAGGTAATTGTCGAGCACGTTGAACATCGACCGGGAGCTGTTGAACAGCATCATCGAGCCCCCTGTAGGCAACGAAATGCCGGTCAGTTTTCCCTTAAATCCGATGGCTGTTTCCGAAAATTTCTTTCGGGGCACCAGGAAGCCCGAAGCGCCCCCGACCTGAACGGCTTTGGTGTCGCCATCGCCAAATTCATCAACAAAATCCTGCAGGCTCATCCCCAGCTCCAGCTCATAAATTCCCGGTTTCGGGGTGTCGCCCGATACCGAAAAAAGTTTTGTGCCGCGGGAGAATTGTACCCCCAGGTCGTAAAACTTTTTCGAACCGTATTTGAAAATGGTAAAGGTATGGGCCAGTGTTTCGACGTTATTGATCACCGTGGGTTTATCCATGTACCCGTTGTTGGTGGGGAAGGGCGGTTTATTCCGGGGTTCGCCCCGTTTTCCTTCCATCGATTCGAACAGAGCGGTTTCTTCGCCGCAGATGTAGGCCCCGCTGCCCAGGAAGATGTCAATGGAAAAATCGAAGTTGATTTCTTTGCAATAATAGGCAAACTCGGCAATGGCTTTTTCCAGTTCGGGTTTCAGAAATTTGTATTCGCCCCGTAAATAGATGTACCCTTGCTTTGCCCCAACAATGTAACCGCAGATGGCCATGGCCGAGAGCACCTTGAAAGGAACCTTGGTGAGGATTTCCCGGTCTTTGAATGTTCCGGGTTCCCCTTCGTCGGCGTTGCAGATTACATATTTCACCTTATCATGCGCCTCGTTGGCCAGTTTCCATTTTAATCCGGTAGGGAAACCGGCTCCTCCCCTTCCTTTAAGTTCCGAACTGATGAGTTCGTTGATCAACTCCTGTTTGTCGCGTTGCAGCGTTCGGTTCAGGATTTTTTCCCAGTCGTTTTCGTTCCGGAAAATAAAATCGGCCCTTTTTAAATTGTACGTGGTTGCCATGGCTTATTTTTTTAGGTAATCCGATAAAATTTCACGAACCTTTTCGGGTGTCAGTTCGGTATATACCTCATCGTTGATGAGCATGGCAGGGGCTTTGTGGCACCAACCCAGGCAGTTGGTTTCCAGGAGCGAAAACTTCCGGTCGGCGGTAGTTTCTCCTACGCCGATTTTCAGCATGTCCTTGATGGTTAAAAGGATTTGGTTTTTCCCCTTCATCGAACAGGTTATGGTTTTGCATACCCGGATGATGTAGGTCCCCATTCGTTTGTATTCCAGGAAGGAATAAAAGGTAGCGGTACCGTAAACTTCTGCCGCGGGCAAATCGAGTTCCCGGGCAATTTCCACCATCGAATAGTCCGACAGGAATTTTTCTTTTTCCACTACACCCTGCAATATCGGGAGCAGTTTTTCCCTGCTATGACCATAACGGGTGGCCAGTTCACTGATCAACTCTTGTGTTGGATTCATAAAAAACGGCAATTGGTTAGATGGTTTGAACTGTTAGCTGATTAAAAAATTCGATGAGAAGCACTGTTCAACAGTAGGAGCCGTCTGCTTTTCGTCGGTTTTCCATAGTTCCATGGCGAAAAGGCTCCTTAAAAATAGGGAACAAACCGTTAAAAAGCTAACGACTTTTGTCAGAAATTGAAAACAAAAGGTTGTTTTTCAACATAATTTTAATGGCAGAGAGAGACTGAAAAACCGTGCGAAACTTCGTTTGTTCGATAACCACAGGAGAAAAAAGTTGTTACCGGGAAGGCTATGGTAGCACCATTCCTCATGGTTGAACAAATCTTTAAACAGGCCTTTTGATTCAACAAGTATTTTTTCCTGTTCAGCCGAATGATCAGGCGATTCAGCAATTCTGTTTTTTATAAGGTTAATTTTTGAATTTGCTTTGGTTCAGTAAATGTTTAACCAAAATGAAATAGTATGAAAACAAATTCTTTAGCAATTATCGCGATAACAGGAAGCATAATCGTTAATTCGGGCTCATTGTTTCGTCAGGAATCCATCAAGGTGAAAAATTTTCCTGAACGTCTTCCAACAATTGAACTTGAAGAAAAAACGCCCCAGAAGTATTTAATGGTCATAGATAATGGACATCTTAACAAATGGACAAGATTCAGACAATAAAACATATTCAACTCGAAACATAAGCCTTGAAAAAATCTTTTAAATTTACGGATATGAGAAATAAAGGAATAAATGCTCTATACCTTCAAAAAGGTATAGCTATACATATAGTTTTGATTCTTTCTAGTGTTGCAGCAGGCATTGCATGGGGATATCTGAACAATTTTTTACAGGATCCTGTCCAATTAATGGGCACTTGTATCATCATATTTTTCGATATGGAAATTGTTCGTTTTATACTCCTTTGGTTCAATAAACTAAATAAAAAATATAAGCAAAGGTTCATTGAGACGAGTACGGTAAAAAGGATCGTATGGATGAATCTGATAGGACTATTGTTTTTTTATGTTCTTTTTATAGCAACAAACACGATTGGCGTGATATTATGGATAATTGGGTTGCACCTGGTAAAAGGTTGGGGCTTCCCCGACTTCATGAAGATTTTTGTTGAAGGCCAGGTAATTTTGCAGGTTATAAAAGCAACCGCTATTGCTCTTTTCTTTTCCATACCCATATTTTTATTTCAGAAATGGGTGGAAGCCATGAAGAAGGAATTCAAACTAAAAGAACAAAACCTGATTTTCCAGAATGAAACATTAAAAAACCAGGTAAATCCACACTTTCTTTTTAACAGCCTGAATACCCTTTCGTCTCTTGTAAATACTGAAGTTGCCGTGGCCGGACAATTTATTGCAAAGTTGTCGTTGATTTACAGGTACATACTGGATAACAGTTCAAAACTAAATGTGCCGTTAAACGAAGAAATAGATTTTATCAGGGATTATTTTTATTTGCATCAAATCAGAAACGAGGGTAAAATATTTCTTGAAATTGATATCCGCGATGAAGGATTTTCCGATAAAATTATCCCCATATCTTTGCAGTTATTAATTGAAAATGCCATAAAACACAACATGGCAACACAAGATAAACCTTTGATAATAAATGTATATCTTGAAGGAAAAACGATTGTTGTAAAAAACAACATCCAAAAAATGGCAACACAAGTTGTATCAACAAAAATCGGGCTGAAAAATCTTAACGAGAGGGTGAGGTTGCATACAGGTAAAGAAATTATCGTTGCAGAATCGGAAGGCTATTTTTTTGTTAAAGTACCTTTGATTGTATGAATGTTTTAATAACAGAAAATGAGAAGCCTGCGACTGAAGGTCTGGTCAGGCTTTTAAAGAAAATAGACACAGGCATTAATGTGGTTGGGATTACCGAATCGGTGGAATCAACATTGAACTGGTTTCAAAGTAATCCCAATCCCGATTTAATATTGATGGATATTCAACTCGACGACGGGCTTTGTTTTGAGCTATTTGAAACGATGAAAATTGAAATACCCGTTATTTTCACCACAGCTTACGATGAGTATATGCTTTCTGCTTTTAAGGTAAACAGTGTCGATTACCTGTTAAAACCCATTGAAGAAAACAATTTGCGCAGAGCGATCGAAAAGTTCAAATCGATTCATTACAATGTGTCTGTAAAAAACGAAGTGATAAAGCAACTATTGAATGAATTGAACAAAGGCTATAAAAATCGTTTCTTGATTAAAGTGGGGGAACACTTTAAATCAATCACAGACAATGAGATCGCATGTTTTTACATTTTAGAACGAGCTACATTCCTCCGAACTTTGTCAGGAAAAGATTATGGGATTGACTATTCCCTCGATAATGTACAAAAAAAGCTTGACCCCGATAAATTTTTCAGAATCAACAGGAATTGCATTATCAATATTAATGAGATACGGGATATTCTGAACTATTCGTCGAGCAGATTGAAAATTAAATTGAAAAGTGACAAACCCATTTATGATATTATTGTAAGCAAAGATAAAGTTCGTGAATTTAAAAAATGGATCGATAAATAAAAATGAATAAAAACCAGTAGCTTACATCGCATATCTTGATAAAAAAACAGGTTGTCGGCCCAGAAGCCGACAACCTGTTTTGGATATCTGCAGACAGAGTTTACAGAAGCGCGTCGATTTTTTGTGCCAGAACGGTTTTGGGCACGGCGCCCACCTGTTTGTCGACCTGTTTTCCACCTTTGAAAAACAGGACCGTGGGAATATTCCGTATGCCCAGTTTGGAGGGAACTCCCGGGTTGCTGTCGACATCCATCTTGGTAAACAGGGCCTTCCCTTCGTATTCCACCGATAATTCTTCCACAATGGGCGCGATCATCCGGCAGGGGCCGCACCATTCGGCCCAGAAATCGACCAGTACCGGGATTTCGGACTGGAGGACCACTTCATCAAAATTCGCATCATTCACTTCTATCGCCATAATCGTATTTTTTAAATTTTTAATTTTTCTCTTGATGAAGCAAATTTAATTGATTTTGAATTTTATTTCTCCCCTGTTTTTTAAATAATCCAGAAAATTATCGTCGGGGTCGATGCGGATGCTTCGGGAAAAGAGATGGACACCGGATTGGTTTTCGGGATCCAAAATCCAGAATTCGAGGTGTGTTTGCCCTTTGTGGTATTCGCATAATTTATAAAATTCGCCTACAAATGCATCGTTGATGGTAGACAGGGGAATTTCGAGCCGGATGGATCGAACCCGGTTTTTTCGCACTTCCTGGAGCAGTTCGATGTGGGTGATTTTGAATTCGAGCATTTCCGGCCCGTTGTCGTTTCGTTGGAACCGGGGGGCCACTTTCCCTTTCACCATTACGAAAATCCCTTTCTGGCAATATTTGGAGAATTCGATGTAGTCGTTGCCGAAGAAATACACTTTTAACGATCCGTCGTAATCGGTGAGGGTAAGGCTGGCAAAACGGTTACCCTTTTTGTTCATGCCTTCATAGGCTTCGGTCACCATTCCGGCCAGAACCAGTTCTTTCCCTTTAAAGCCGGCCAGGTCGGCATCGATCTGGGCCAAAGAAACGTCCTTGGTACAAAAAGTTTCCATTTCGAGTTGAAAATCGTCGAGCGGGTGCGCGGTCAGGTACATCCCGATCAGGTTTTTCTCGTGCTCCAGTTTCATAATGCTGGGCCATTCGTCGCCGGGAACGGGTTTGGGTTTTTGGATGGCAATTTGCTGGGCATCGCCAAAAAGCGATTGCTGCGCCATATTGCGCTCATTTTGGATCAGGTTTCCATACCGGATGAGGTTTTCGATAAACGTGAGTTCGTTTTTATCGGGGATGAAAAACTGGGCGCGGGTGCAGGGGGCAATGGAATCGAAGCCGCCGCTGTAGGCAAGCGCTTCCCAGGTTTTTTTATTCACCGACTGGAGATTTACCCTTTCGGCAAAGTCCCAGATATCGGCGAAATCTCCTCCCCGTTTCCGCTCTTTCACAATGTCGTTCACGGCATTTTCCCCCACACCCTTTACGCCGGCCATGCCAAAACGGATCTCGCCCTTTTTGTTGACGGTGAATTTATGGTACGACTCGTTCACATCGGGGCTGAGAACCTTAATGTTCAGATGGTGGCATTCGTCCATGAAGGTCGAAATCCGGTCGATGTTCGAAAGGTTTCGGCTGAGAACGGCAGCCATGAATTCGGCGGGGAAATGGGCCTTCAGGTAGCCGGTTTGATAGGCAATGTAGGCATAGCAAACCGAATGGGATTTGTTGAAGGCATATTGGGCAAACGCTTCCCAGTCACGCCAGATTTTTTCGACGAGTTCTTTGGGGCTTTCTTTCTTTCCTGCACACCCTTCCATGAATTTTTCGTTGCCCAGGCAGCCCGTCAGAAATTGTTCCTTCAGTTTGTCCATCAGTTTGCGGTTTTTCTTCCCCATGGCTTTCCGGAGGGTATCGGACTGGCCCCGGGTGAAACCGCCCAGCGCGCGCGACAGAAGCATCACCTGTTCCTGGAACACGGTAATCCCGAAGGTGTCGTTCAGGTAGGCTTCCATCATGGGATGGTCGTAATGGATTTGTTCTTCGCCGTGTTTGCGTTTCACGTAGTTGGGGATGTATTCCATTGGGCCGGGACGGTAGAGTGCATTCATGGCCACCAGGTCCTCGAAGCGGTTGGGCTGAAGCAAACGGAGCCATTTTTTCATCCCGGGCGATTCGAACTGAAAAATAGCGGTGGTGTCGCCCCGGCTGAACAGTTCGTAGGTGGGTTCATCGTCGAGCGGAACAGAATCGATATCGATGGTCAGCCCCTTCGACAACTGGATGTTCTCGAGGCATTCCTTAATGATGGAAAGGGTTTTCAGTCCCAGAAAGTCCATTTTCAGAAGGCCGATATCTTCGACAAAGCGCCCGTCGTATTGGGTCGACAGGAGTGCTTCGTCCTTGGTGGGCATGAGGGGGATGTGTTCCGAAAGCGCTTCCCGCCCGATGATGATTCCGCAAGCGTGTACACCGGTTTGCCGTACCGAGCCCTCAAGGGCTTCGGCAAAGCGGATCGTATCGGCGATAAGGGGGTTGTGGGAATGCTTTTCTGTTTCGAGTTCGGGATTTTCGATGAAGGCTTTCTGAAGGGTGATTTTCGGGGTGTCGGGAACCATTTTGGCCAGTCGGTCGGCCTCGGGGAGCGGCAGCTGCAACACCCGCGCCACATCGCGTATGGCCAGTTTGGCCGCCATGGTGCCAAAAGTACAAATATGGGCAACCCGGTCCTTTCCGTACTTTTCGGTTACCCAGTCGAGTACCTGTTGCCGGCCGTCGTCGTCGAAGTCGATATCGATATCGGGCATTGAAATACGTTCGGGATTGAGAAACCGTTCGAACAGGAGGTCGAACTGAACGGGATCGACATTGGTGATACCCACACTGTATGCCACTACAGAACCGGCGGCCGAACCCCGGCCCGGCCCGACAATAACGCCCATATTCCGGGCTGCCCCGATGAAATCCTGCACAATCAGAAAGTAACCCGGGAAACCCATCTGTTTGATGGTCTCCAATTCAAATTCGATCCGTTCCCTGAGTTCATCGTCGAGTGTTCCGTAGCGTTTTTCTGCGCCCTGGTAAACGAGGAAAGAAAGGTAGTCGGACTCGAACTTGATCCGGAGTACTTTTTCGTACCCGCCCATGATTTCGTAACGCTCGAATTCTTTTTTCAGGTCGTCTTCGGAATATTTTCCCCGAAACGTTTCCATTGTGCCAAAGTCCCCGGGGATCGGGAATTCGGGCATGATGGGTTGCGAATCGAGTTCGTAAACTTCTACTTTATCGGCGATTTCCTGGGTATTTTCGAGGGCTTCGGGCTGGTCGGCAAACAACTCGTTCATTTCCTCCACCGATTTAAACCACTCCTGTTTGGTGTATTTCATCCGGTTTTCGTCGTCGAGGTTTTTGCCGGTATTGAGGCAGATCAGGATATCGTGGGCATCGGCATCTTCACGGTTGGTGAAGTGCACATCGTTGGCCGCGATCAGTTTTACGTTCATTTTTTTCGAGAGCGCCACCAGGGCCTCGTTCACGATAACCTGGTTGTTGTACACTTCTTCGCGCTCACGGGGCGATTCGGCCGGGTGCCGTTGCAACTCCAGGTAAAAATCATCGCCAAAAACCCGTTGGAACCAGCGGATCGATTCTTCGGCGCCTCTCAGGTCGCCGGCCAATATCTTCTGGGGGATTTCGCCTCCCAGGCAGGCGGTGGAAGCGATCAGGCCTTCGTGGTATTGTTCGAGCAGGGCATGGTCGATCCGGGGTTTGTAGTAAAAGCCATCGGTGTTCGCGATGGATATCAGTTTTAGCAGGTTTTTGTATCCGGTATCGTTTTTGGCCAGCAAGATGAGGTGGTAGCCCGCACGGTCTTCTTTGGCCGATTTGTTTTCGATTCCCCGGGCCGCCACATAGGTTTCGCAGCCCAAAATGGGTTTGATGGAGAACCACTCACTGCGCGGGAAGGCCGGGTCGCCATAATGCTCCGATTTACATCCGTTCCAAAACTCTTTGATGCCAAACATAACGCCATGGTCGGTCAGGGCCAGGGCCTTCATGCCCTGGGCTTTGGCTTTGCCAATCAGCGCCGAGATATCGGCCTGGCCGTCGAGTACGGAATACTGGGAATGAACATGCAAATGGACAAAGGGCTTCATAGCGGATTATTCTGATTATTATTGTTTTTTGTTTCGGCTCCTTAAGGACTGCCGATGTTTTAAAAGTACGGATTATCCTTAGCCCAGCGAAACAATGTTCATAAAAAACCGGAACATCCGTCGGCAAAGACCCGACGGGTTTCATCCAAATGCAACAGCAGAAGCGGGAAAAAAGTTTTGAACAGCCGGAGTTTGCGGGTAGAAGAAAAAAAAAAATTTCAATCCGATTTGGAAAAAGGAATGAGAGAATGAGGGAATGAGGGAATGAGAGAATTATGGGGAGTGTAAGGATTCCTCCTTGTGCCTCCTTTATGACAGTTTTCGATTATTTGAAAATTTGACAGTTTGACGATTTGATAATGGGATCGATTTGGCGACGACAACACGATCTCCAGACATCTTCTGCTTTCCTCACCAGGATGGTTGGAACGACACCGTATTCGGGGTAATCTCCCCCGCGAGCGCCAACGGTGCGTGATCATCAGCCTATGGTGCAGCCATAGGTCGAACGTACGAAAAGAACGAAAAGCGCCAACGGCGCGCAATAAAATCCCTTCATACACTCTGCCATCGCCGCACCATGCCCATAAAATTGATTAATAACAACTTATGACACCTTTTTATCATGGGCTTGTAACCGTTGTTTATTCGTAGGGATTCACCCAGGTAACGACATGCTCCTCGTTTACCGATACGCATTGCAGGTCGAAGGCCGATGCAACCGGTTCGAATAAATAGGCAAAAAGAACCACCTGAAATTGGTCGCCGTCCCGGGGCTGCTTATCATAGGCCCAGCCCGATGAATACGGTGTAATGGTGAAGGCGCTCAGTTCGGGTCCATAGAGCGCTGATTGAAAAACGAGGGTTCCTTCTTCTTTCAGGGCAATTTTGTAGGCGCAGTCGTTGCTCACTTTTTCCCAGGTCAGGTTTATTTCCTGATCGGTTGAATCGAAGACGACGGTTTTGATTACCGGCGGGGCAAGGAGAGCCGTATCGAGCACATCGGTCGAAACATGGCTTTCGTTGTTGTCGAACACGGCATGGAATTCGAAGGTTCCGCTTTCGGGCGGGGTTGGCGAGAACAAGCCGGAGTCGAGCTTATTGGCATAGGTGTAGCGGTATTGGAGCGAGTCGAGGGTTATTTCTTCGGAGTTATTGGCCCGGTTCACGCGTACCTCTTTCATCGGGGACCACGAGTAGGCATACAAACTGAGAAAATAGACCACGGAGTCGTTCACTTCGGTAACGTAAACAAAGGCATCGCCATAGGCAGTCATGGGCTCTTCTTCTTTTTCGCAGGCAGCCAGAGCAAGCAGAAGTGCAAAAAGGAGGCCGGCCATGAGGCGTGAATCATTTCTTTTCATTTTTATTCAATTGAATTGGATCGGTCGTTAAAAATAATTATTCTGTTTTTTTAGATAAAAAGGTCAAAAAAAGGTTGCGCGAAACCTTTCTCCAAAGTTAAAAAAGATTGGATACCATTTGAAAAATAAAATATTGTTGTACTTTTGCGCACTCAAAAATTGTTGAATTAAAAATAAATCAGTATGCCAGTTAAAATTCGATTGGCCCGTCATGGCCGAAAGAGAAATGCTTACTACTACATTGTAGTAGCCGATAGCAGGGCGCCACGGGATGGTAGATTTATCGAAAGGATTGGTTCGTATAACCCGATTACAAATCCTGCTACCATCGAACTGGACTTTGATAAAGCGTTATCATGGCTCAACAAGGGCGCCCAACCCACCGAAACGGCAAAAGCTATTTTGTCGCACAACGGGGTTTTGTTAAAGAAACACCTGCTCGAAGGCGTAAATAAAGGCGCATTCGACGAAGCTGAGGCAGAACGCCGCTTTGCCGCATGGAAGAAGGATAAAGATGCCAAAATCCAGGCGAAAGCCGACAAATTGGCGAAAGATGCCGATACCGAATTGTCGCAACGCTTAAAGGCTGAAACAAAGGTTAAGGAAGCCCGCGCCGCCGAACTGGCGAAAAGGAATTCCGACCTGGCCGCCGAAGCCGCCCGCCAGAAAGCCGAAGCCGAACAGCCCGAAGCTGCTGCCGAACCCGTAACGGAAGAAGCGCCTGCTGCTGCAAGCGTAGAAGCGCCCGAAGCCACCGTAGTGGAAGAAGCGCCTGCCGCCGAAGAAAAGAAAGAAGAAGCGGCCGAATAATTCCGATCGAACGATTGAAAAATCCGATAGAAAGCGTCTCCGGTAAGGGGGCGCTTTTTTTCTACGATCAAAGAACCACCATCCGTATCACCCCGCTCTTCCGGTTTTGCACAATGTACGTTCAAGGCGCTGGTGCGGATTTGTACCTAAAATCCGCAGGTATTTATTTGTCCGCGAATTACACGAATTCTATTCATCCATGA
>DAIMEA010000084.1:0-11748 GCA_036725585.1 Prolixibacteraceae bacterium
TTTTGGTTTCATTCGATTAAATTTAAAATTTTTGGCATCTTATAGAACTTGCTATACATTGAATCATCATGGTTTATCCCGATAAACCGGGATGGCTTGTTTCAAGGTATTCGTGTTTTCTGTATCGATACGTTTTGAAATGCATCCAGGAGTAAAGGTAAAAAAAAGAAGTTGTACCGAAAAGACTGAATCTGCTGAACCTATGACCGTTCGTAGCTCTCTAAACCGCGATGGAACAGCCCGTATCCTTTGAAAGAGATTTTGAATGCAAAATTGAAGGTTGAACCAAAGCATTTTAGCGATGATTTTTTCTGTTAAGCCGGCTTCGTTCATAAAAAAAGAATATATTTGCCGTTCAGAAAAAAACCTTGAAGAAGAATTAATAAAATTTTAAAACAAATGCAAAACAAAGGTGTTATAAGGCTTTTTGCAATTTTGCTGGCCTTGGTTTGTTTCTATCAGTTATCCTTTACTTTTATCGCCCGGAGCGTTGAAAAGGATGCAAAAGAAGCATCGGGAGGCGATTTATTAAAAGAAGTACATTACCTCGATTCTATTTCAAGCGAAACCGTGTATAATTTTTTATGGATTCGTAAGTACAATTATAAAGAGGTAAAGCAACGGGAAATTAATTTGGGTCTCGACCTGAAGGGCGGTATGAACGTAACGCTCGAAATTTCCGTGGTCGACCTGGTCCGGGCTTTGTCGAACTACAGCAAGGACTCGACTTTCAATGCCGCGATTCGGCTTGCCCAGGAAAAACAAAAAAGCAGCCAGGAAGACTTTGTTGCCTTGTTTGGTCAGGCATTTGAAGAAATTGACCCGAATGCCCGTATGGCCGCCAACTTTCTTACGCCCGAGCTGAAAGAACGGATCACCTTCAGTTCAACCAACGAACAGGTATTGAAAGTGATAGAAGAAGAGGCCGATGCAGCTATCGATAATTCGTTCAATATTCTTCGTTCGCGTATCGACCGTTTTGGCGTTGCCCAACCCAATATCCAAAAACTATCGCAGCGCGGCCGGATCCTGGTGGAACTACCCGGTGTAAAAGACAAAAGCCGTGTGCGGACCTTGTTGCAGGGTACCGCCTCGCTCGAGTTTTGGGAAACCTATGAAAACAGCGAGGTTTATCCTTTCCTGCTCGACGTTAATGAACTATTGAAGGACATGAACGTGGGGACAGAAAAATCCGCTCCTGCTACCGAAAATCCAATAGAGACAATTAACGAACAGGTTCTTAACGAGACTGTCGCAGAAGAGGCGCCCGAAACAGCTTCGGTCGAAGAAACCGCAGCCGATTCGGCGGCCGGTGATGAATTATCGCTGCTCGATGAACTAAAAACCACCAGCGACAGCGCTCGGGTTGATCAAAATGTTGACGTTGCCAAAGATTTTCCGCTTTTTGCCGTTTTAACCCCTAATGCCAACAACCAGGGACAGTTGTTCAACGGCCCGATCATTGGCTTCTCGCACTTTGGCGATACGGCAAAAGTGAACCAATACTTCTCTCTGCCCCAGGTAAAGGCATTGCTTCCCAGGGATCTGAAACTGACATGGCACCAAAAACCCTTCGATGAAAATGGGAATTTCTACCAACTGATTGCCCTGAAGATTACCACACGCGACGGACGCGCCCCGCTCGATGGCGGCGTGATTACCGATGCCCGCCAGGATTTCGGACAGGGTCAGGCTTCGGCTGAGGTGAACATGAACATGAACAGCGAAGGCGCAAAAATATGGGCCCGCATGACGAAGGATAACATTGGGAAATCCATTGCCATCGTACTCGATAATTATGTTGTGTCGTATCCTACGGTACAGGTCGAAATCACCGGAGGCCGGTCGAACATCACCGGAAATTTTACCGTTGAAGAAGCCAAAGACCTTGCCAACATGCTGAAAAGCGGGAAGATGCCTGCTCCGGCCAACATAGTCGAAGAATATGTTGTGGGTCCTTCGTTGGGTCAGGAATCAATCAATTCGGGTATGTATTCCTTCCTGATTGCCTTCGTGCTTGTACTGCTTTACATGCTTTTCATGTACAGTTATCACGCCGGGGCTGTAGCTAACGTGGCGCTTCTTACCAACCTTTTCTTCCTGATCGGCGTACTGGCATCTTTTGGTGCCGTACTAACCCTCCCGGGCATCGCCGGTATTGTATTGACCATGGGTATGGCTGTTGACGCCAACGTGCTGATTTACGAACGTATAAGCGATGAATTGCGCGGGGGGAAAGGTTTAAAACTGGCCGTAAAGGATGGGTATCGGAATGCTTATTCCGCCATTATCGACGGGCAGGTAACCACCCTTTTGACCGGTATTGTTCTTTATTTCTTCGGATCGGGACCGATTAAAGGTTTTGCCACTACCCTGATCATTGGTATCGGCACCTCACTCTTTACCTCCATCTTTATCACCCGCCTGGTATTTGAAAATATGCTGGGTAGGGACCGGCAGGTAAAATTTATTTCGAAAATGACCACCAATCTGCTTCAGAATATGCACATCCGTTTTGTGAACAAACGGAAGGTTGCTTATATCATTTCCGGAATTTTGATTGCTATTTCCATCACCTCCATGGTTACCAAAGGATTTGATTTTGGCATTGATTTCAAAGGAGGCAGAACCTATGTTGTAAACTTCAAGCAAGATGTAAAGGTGGCTGATATATCGGCGATACTGGCCGATGAGTTTGGCAATGCCCCCGAGGTGAAAACCTTTGGTAGCGACAACCAGGTGCGCATTACCACCGATTATCATATTGACGATGAAAGTGCCACCATCGATAACCAGATCGAAGACATGTTGTACCAGGGATTGAAACCCGTTACCGGCGAAATCAGCAAACAGGATTTTACCGAGAACTACATCATGAGTTCGACCAAGGTAGGCCCTACCATTTCGGACGATATCCAGCGCGACGCTATGATTGCCCTTACCCTGGCCCTTGCCGCCATCTTTTTGTACATTCTCATCCGTTTCCGGAAATGGCAGTACGGATTGGGCGGAGTTGCTTCTTTGGCCCACGACTCGATCATTACCCTGGGTATGTTCTCGCTTTTCAGCGGGATCCTGCCTTTCTCACTCGAAATTGACCAGGCCTTTATCGCGGCCATTCTGACGGTAATTGGGTACTCGATCAACGACACGGTAATCATCTTCGACCGAATAAGGGAATATACAGGACTGTATCCCAAGCGAACAGTCGAGAACAATATGGACAATGCCATCAACAGTACCCTGCGGCGTACCATGAATACTTCATTGTCGACCCTGGTCGTTCTGCTGGCCATTTTCCTCTTCGGCGGAGAATCGATCCGGGGCTTCATCTTTGCGCTTCTGATCGGTATTGGAATCGGAACTTACTCTTCCATCTTTGTTGCTACTCCGGTTGCTTTCGATACGATCAAACGATCCAAAAAGAGTGAATAAACTGCATGGATAATATCTGAAGAAGCCCTGGTTTTCGAACCGGGGCTTTTTCGTGGATCCGGTTGGATAAAATTATGGTTCGAAAGTCTTTTTATGTTTTTCAGATTCCTTACTTTTGGGACAAATTGAAAAAGAAATGTAAAAACTATTGATGGGTGAATACAATGGAAAATCTTGATTGGAAAAATTTGGGTTTCGGTTATCGTGATACCGATTATAATGTACGTTGTTATTACCGGAACGGGAAATGGGGTGAATTGGAACTTTCTTCATCCAATCAGATCTCGATGCACATGGGTGCTACCTGTCTTCATTACGGTCAGGAAGCCTTTGAAGGATTGAAAGCGTACCGTGGAAAGGATGGGAAAATAAGGGTCTTTCGGATAAAGGATAATGCCTTGCGCATGCAATCGTCGGCCCGGGGTATCCTGATGGCCGAGCTACCGGTTGAAAAATTCGAAGAAGCCGTTTTCCTGGCCATCCGGATGAACAGCCATTTTGTTCCGCCTTACGAATCGGGCGCTTCCCTGTATATCCGTCCGCTCCTGATTGGTACAGGCCCCCAGATCGGTGTGAAACCCGCCGATGAGTATCTTTTCATTGTTTTTGTGATGCCTGTAGGTCCCTATTTTAAAGCCGGTTTTAAACCAACCGATTATGTCATCTATCGGCAATACGACCGGGCGGCTCCCCTGGGAACCGGAAATATTAAGGTAGGCGGGAATTACGCGGCCAGCCTGGTTGCCGGAACACGAGCCCACCACGAAGGCTATTCGGCTGTTTTGTATCTCGATGCCCGGGAAAAGAAATACCTCGACGAATGCGGTCCGGCCAATTTCTTCGGCATCAAAGGCAATGCCTATATCACCCCAAAGTCGGATTCCATTCTGCCTTCCATCACCAATAAAAGCCTGCAGCAACTGGCTCTTGATATGGGAATGACCGTTGAGCAGCGAAGAATACCCGTCGAAGAGCTGGCCGAATTCTCCGAAGCCGGCGCTTGCGGAACTGCCGCTGTCCTTTCACCGGTCCGAAGTGTTTACGATGCCGACGTTGACAAACGTTATTTCTATGGCGATGAACCCGGGCCTGTATCCCTGAAGTTATACCAGAAACTCATCAACATCCAGTACGGCTGCGAACCCGATCCCCATGCATGGGTAAGCGTTGTTCTTTAATAAATTTGGATCAGCGGTTTCCACCAAACAAATAATCTTCTTTGCCGGTATCGGGCCGATGGAATCGGGTTCCGTAAAAAACCTCCAGGAGCAATTCGGTCCTCCCGCCCCGGATTATTTCGATATCTTCGAGCCGGGTTAGGGTATCAAAGTAGAGTGCAACATCCGGGGGGGAGTTATTTCCCGGGAAACGCACAATAACGGCATCCTTGCCAATTAACAGCGAAGGATTTTGGTAGAGGGTATAATTACTGATGTTTCGGTCGAAAACCACCATTTCTTTTTTGCACCGAAGCGCCCAGTCGGTTTTGCCGGCTTGCCACCAGCGCACACCTCCAACAAAAACATTGGGGTTTTCGAGCCATCCATTCTTTTCGAAACGTTCACGAATCGCATCAAAATCAACCCCTTCGAGGGTGGGGTCATAATGGCCACCGGTCATCCGGGTAATTTTTCCAGGGCCCCAGAATTGCCAGAATCCGGTAATCATGTGGGCTGTGAACACTCCGGACAGCAACAGAAGTAACAGGGAAGCGGCAACAACAAAGCGCCGGATCGGGGCCGGGTTAATTGTTTCTTTTCGCGAAAACGAATGTCCCAGGGGAATCAACAAAATCAGATAGCCGGGCGCCTGCCAGTGAAACCGGTATTGTGTGTCGGCCCAAAGGGTGATCAGGGTGAAAAAGAGGATGGGTAGAACAGCCAGCCAAAAAAGGAAGGCATTTTTCGGATCGGTTTTCATGCTTTGGATTGTTCGCACCAGTTGCCCCATCAGGGGCCACCAAATCCAGGGGGAAAGCCATAAGGCCTGCCCGACAATATTCCGAAGCAACCATTCGGGATGCAGGCTCAGGCCTTTTTCCGGAAGTGCACGAGAAAATTGCAGGGAAAAAGAAACCCAGTCGTTCCTGTAATTCCAGAGGATAAGAGGAAGCAAAATCAGGAGGAAAAGCAAAAAACCCAGGTAGGGGGCGGGTTTTTTAAGCCAGTGGCGATGTTGTTTATGGAACGCCATGAACAAAAAAAGGCCGGCAGGTAAAAAAACGGAATGGTATTTCGACCAGGTGGCCAGTCCGATGCTCAATCCCAGGCAGGCCCAAAGAAGGAATTTACCTTTTCCGGGCTCGTCTGCAGGCGATGGGAAAAATATTCGAACCGACAAGTATACCGAGAGCATCCAGAAAAAGAGCAGGGGGGCATCGGGTTGGCACCAGGTGGCAACGGGAAAGGTGAAAATGAAGGAAAGATTCAAAAGCACCACTGCCCATAGGGCTGCCCGCTCATGAAAAAGGCGACGTGTAGCAGCATACAACAAAAGATGGGTTCCCGCGAAAAGCAGAATAGATGGAAGCCTTATGGCCAGATTGTTCAAGCCCAAGATGCCGACCGATAGATGGCTCAACGAGTAAAAAAGCGGGGGATGGTCGATGTAGGCCCAGCGAAGGTGGAGAATCCCCCGTGCATTGTACGACTCGTCGATTCCCAATCCGGTAATATCTGCCAGGATAATCCGGATGATGGTAAAAAAGAGAAGGATTGCCAGACTGAGAAAGGCCGGACGAAAAATCCGGTTCCGGATCGTTTTATTCATTCCGATAGGAAACTTGTTCGAGAAGTTGGTTCACCTGAATCCAAAAATCATGGTCCGAAACCCGTTCTTCGTAATATTCACGCTTTTCAATCGTTTCGGGCTGTTTCGTATTAACCGACAAAACAGTCAGACTGGCTTTAAGTTGGCCGTTGATATTTTCCCGGTCGAAGTAATTTTTCGATAATTCAATCGATTTTAGGCAGCAACCTTCCCCGGTACGTTGATAAGTGCAGGTGAACGTATAATCGACCTGAAGCAGGGCTCTGTTGTCCGAAGGGATTACCGAACGTCCGAACGGACTGTTCTTTGTCGATTTGATGTGGGTTTCGTTCTTCAGTAGGGCATAATCGGTTTTCGATATGGAAACTTTTCCCTGATACGACGAAGCATAAAAGTCGCCGGTTCGGCTAAGCTCGGGTTTGGAAAGCCGATAGGCGATAACCCATACCGAATCGTTTCCCATCACATCGTGACCAGCCAGTTCCAGGTCGTATTCGTTCAGAAAGAGCGGGTCGAGAATATTTTGCGGGCTTCGTACCAAATCAAGTTCGAGAAGCTCATCCATGTTCGTTGTACCTTGTTCCAGACTTTCGACCTGAAAATTCCGGATTACATTCTGAAAGCGGTAGGTACGTGCCGCAAAGGCATCGTCGGTACGTCCATATCCGTTTTCATCCCAGGTAAGTACCAGGGCATCTCTTTTTTCCTGCGGCGTTTGGTTCAAGAAAGATTCACACCGATAAAGAACCAGGTAATTGTGGGCTTTGGACAGATAATTTTTGGAGACCGAATGGATTGCATCCCTTAAGACCCGGTACAAAACTTTCGATTCAGCGCTTACATCAATATCCTCGATGCCATAACTTAAGGGTTCCATATAGATTTCGTTCACTCGGTCGTTCAGTAATTGTGAAACCGGGATTGTGCGGTTTTTGTAACCAATGGCCGAAAAATAGATTCGGCTTGCCCTGTTTTCATCGGGAATCGTTAATACAAATTCTCCCCGGTAATTACTGGCCACGCCCAGCAATGTTCCCTGTATACCAATATTTACAAAAACAAGTTGCTCTCCGGTCGAGGCATCCAGAACCCGGCCCATCACCATTGGGGTATCCTCACCCTTGCTTATCCCGGCAAGGAGGATGAAATAACAGCAGATTCCAACAATTTTTTTTATCATAAAAGAAAGGATTGTGTCAAATTTAATTACATTTTTCCATTAAGCGAACGTTTTACATGCTGATGTTTATTTTTAAATTTGTCGTAATTTACCATTTATTCGATCTCTTTCTGAAAAACGTTTGCCATGAATTCAATCATGATCAATAAAAAGTTTCTGTTAGTCCCGGTTCTGATTGCATTTTTTCTGTTCGAATCGTGTGTTGCCAAAAGGAAATATCTCGAAATGGAAAACTCTCGGAATAAAGCGGAACAACGCATCCGTGAACTGACCGATGAGGTGGGGCGGTTAAAAACGGAATTTAATGCTTTCAAAAATGAGTTTCATTTCAATGATGATACAAAAGAAAGCTATATTGATTCCCTGAACCGGACCATTACCCGTTTGCATTCGGATTTGTCGAATAAAGATGAAAGCATAGAAGACCAGATCTTCACTTTTCAGGTTGAAAAGCGACGTTTAAACCAAATGCTCAACGACAAGGACAGAGAAATCAGAAACCTGAACCGGGAAGCAAATGCCCTGAAAATCAGGATTGATGACCTTGAAAAGGAAGTTCAGGACATGTCGTTCAGCCTGAAAAACACCGACAGCTCTGCCCGGTCGATGGAACGTCAATTGCAAATGAAGGATCAGGAAATCAGCGA
This sequence comes from Prolixibacteraceae bacterium, assembly GCA_036725585.1. GTDB lineage: Bacteria > Bacteroidota > Bacteroidia > Bacteroidales > Prolixibacteraceae > DAIMEA01. Next base: position 8,032 of record DAIMEA010000084.1, read on the forward strand.
TCTGCAATCGAAATACGATCGGGCCCGGCGTGATATTGCCACACTGAATACGACCATTTCGGATCAAAAACAGGAGATCGAGCGTTTAACCAACAATGTTAACCTGCTCAAAGCCCAACTTGGACAAAATCCCAAATGAAACGAAGCATCCATCTGTTCCTGTTTTGTATACTCTCTCTCGGAGTTTTTGGCAACCATCCGGTTTGGACTCCAACGGAACAGTGGCTTTACCAGAACGATCCTCCCCTGCCCGAAGCCACTCCCCTTATCGAATATCCCCTGTCGGATATTTCCATCTGCAAGGGATGGGGGAATAACTATTTTCTTACCGGTACCCTGGGCGATGCCTTGGGCGTAAACGAAGGAATCCGGATATGGGTTTCGCGCGATCTGAAAAAGTGGGATCCCCTGGGCGTTACAGGCCTGGTGTGGACATTCGACCAAAACGGGAAAGCCTGGCAACGCGAATTTTCGGAAAAGCGAGGATGGAAACAGCGGGCGATTGTGGCTCCGCAACTTCATTACATAAAAGGGAATTACTGGATCACCTATTCCCTTTCCGGCTACTCAGGCATATTGAAAAGTGTCAGCGGTAAACCCGAAGGGCCGTATGAGGATATCTCGGGTGATAAACCTCTGGTAAAGGGAATATTTGCTTCCCTTTTTGAGGATACCGACGGGTCGGTATATTTTATCTGGAACGGGGGTCTGATGCACCGGATGAACGACGATATGACGGGATTTGCCTCTGCATCGCCCCACAATCTCATGAATCCCGGCAGGAGCGAATTATCCCCAAACCGTGTTACCATCGGAAGAATCAATGGTCGCTACTATCGCTTCGAATCACAATGGAATTCGACCATGAATTTGCCTGAAAACTCGGAATTAGACTTTCCCCCTGACCCAAAATTTGATCAGCGCTTCGATGGACGGGTTTCGTTCTCATCATCCCTCACAGAGGGATACGAAAAACCGGCTTTTCATATTCCGCATGGGGGTGGGGGCGTTCTTTTCGAATCGTTCGAAGGAAGACTTTTTGCTGCTTTTTCGGGGGAAGATCTATCGGCTCCACTCTATCAAAAACCTTTTCTGATTCCTCTGACGGTTCTTGAATCGGGCGAACTAAAAATCCTACATCCGGAGACATATATCCCCGATACATTAGCACCGGTTGTCTTCGTTTCGCGCGAGGGGAACAACAAAAACGGATCCAGTTGGACCGACGCTTTTACTTCGGTTCAACGCGCCGTTGATGAGGCCCCTGATGGGGCACAGATATGGATTGCCCGGGGACAATACGATGCGCCGCTTGTTTTTGAATTACGAAAAGGCTTGTCGGTTTATGGCGGTTTTAAAGGCGATGAAACGTTTCTGGGCGAACGTAATCCCGAAAAAAACAAAGTCGTTGTGAACGGAAGAGGACAAGCAAACCACGTCATTTCGATGGCCAACAGCCGGTACATCCGGCTCGACGGATTGACCATCCGGGGAGGGCGTGCCTTTGGAAACAGCTTTCAACACCGGTATGGAGCCGGTCTTCATATCATTCGTGGAGGAGAAACAATCCGCATCGTGAATTGCATTTTCGAAGACAATCATGCCGAACAGGATGGGGGAGGCTTATATGCCTCTATTGGCGCTTCGCCCATTGTTCTTAACTGTGTGTTCAAAAATAACTCAGCCCGTGAAAGCGGAGGCGCAGCCGCCGTGTATTGCAATAGTGAGAACGGTTATCAGGCACAGTTCATTCATTGCCGATTCGAAAAGAACCGGGCGCACGGTAGTGGAGGTGCTCTTTATTTTGATACCAATCAATACTATTTCGGATTGTTAAAGCTGATCGATTGCACCTTCGTTCAAAACGAGTCGGGAACCCGCGGTATCGTTACTATCGATCGGAAAGGTAATCTCCTGATGTCGAATTGCACGCTTTGTTTCAATAAAGGAGGGGCACGGGAACCGGTGATTTCTGATCTGGGCAGTGTGCCCGGGAAAGCCCGTATCGTGAATTCCATCTTTTTCGGAAATTGGGGAGGGACCCTGTTCTCGGTCGAAGGAGAGAGCCTGAGTAAGGAAAACAACAAAACGGGAACAGAGTCGACCATCTGGGTTCAGTTCATTCATTGTCTCTTTCATGCCAACGAGGTAAGCAGTCTCGCTGAACGAAAATTTGATGCTAAAAAGTGGGAAACGGTTTCCGATTTGTCCCGGTCGGTCATGGGATATCGCTTATGGAGCGCCGACCCTGGATTTGTTGATCCGGCCGGGCAAAATTTTCAACTTTTGCCTTCTTCTACTGCGCGAGGGGCAGGAACACCCGGGTATACGATGAATATACAACGCACCGCAAATGCAGCACCCGATTTAGGTGCACGATAATATTTTCCGGGGATATGCAGGGTAATTCTTAGCCTTTCAATGCTTCTGCCCCGGCAGTAATTTCCAGAATCTCGTTGGTAATAGCCGCCTGGCGTGCATTGTTGTACGATGTGCGCAATTCGCGCAAGAGTTCTGTCGCATTGTCGGTGGCTTGATGCATGGCCGTCATTCGGGCTCCTTGTTCGGCGGCATTCGAATCGAGTAATATCCGGTACAAATGCATTTTCAGCGACTGGGGAACCAATGATGTAAGGATCTCATCTTGCGATGGTTCAAAAAGGTAGTCGACAGGTCTTTCCCCGACAACACCTTCCGTTTTTTCTTTTTTGACGGGGAGATACTGCTCGCTGGTGAGCAATTGAACGGCCGCGTTCTTGAATTTGTTGTAAATGATATCGATTTGTTGGTACCTGCCTTCCCTGAACCATTCCATCAAACGATAGGTAAGTTGCGAGATGGCGCCAAAGTCGAATTCGTTGAGCAAATCATTGGCTTCGCCTATTAATTGTGCCCCCCGGCTTTTCAATCCTTTTTCGATTTGTCGGCCAACCGGTAAAAAATCGACCGATTGTGTTTCCAGCAACGAACCATATTTTTCGATTGCATGGGAAAGCGACAAGCGAATCACGTTTGTGTTGAAAGCTCCGCACAATCCGCGGTTTGCACCCACCACCAAAATAAGTACCCGTTTCACTTCGGGTGTGGAAAAATAGACCGATGAGGCTTCCTGTTCGCCCTGGCTCAGTTCCACCAAAACCTGATGCAGTTTTTTATCGTACGGGGTAATTTTCAGTATAGAATCCTGCGCTTTTTTCAGCTTTGCAGCCGACACCATTTTCATTGCGCTGGTAACCTGCCGCGTATTCCGGATGGATGCAATCCTGCTTCGTATTTCCTTTAGCCGGGCCATAATGCTTATTTAAAATTCACTGCCACTTCTTCCACAACTTTTGTGAGCAACGAACGGGTTTCATCGCTTAAAATTCCCTCTTTTAATTCGTTTAGTGTCGAGGGGTGGTTTAGTTCAAGCCTTTCGATGAAAGCTTTTTCGAAGGCCCCGATTTTGTTGAGGGGAATTTCGCTCACTAAATCTTCAACCCCGCAGAAAATTATGGCGATCTGATGCTCGACCTTTACGGGTTTGTATTGGCCTTGCTTCAGTATTTCGGTATTTCTGGCGCCCTTTGCAAGAACCCGTTTGGTTGCAGCGTCGAGGTCGGAGCCGAATTTTGAGAAGGCCTCCAGTTCGCGGTACTGGGCCTGGTCGAGTTTCAGGGTGCCGGCAATTTTTTTCATCGCCTTAATCTGGGCATTTCCTCCCACGCGCGAAACCGA
>DAIMEA010000085.1:0-11729 GCA_036725585.1 Prolixibacteraceae bacterium
CCCCTATTGCCCCGTTCTACATGGATCTTTTGTATACCGACCTGAATTCCGTTACCAGAAGAGAATCCGATCAAAGCGTCCATATTTCCGACTTCCCGGTTTTCGATCCTGCTCACATCGACAAGGAACTGGAAGAAAAAATGGAACTCGCTCAGAAAATATCGAGCATGGTCCTGGGCTTGCGTCGGAAAGAAAAACTGAAGGTACGCCAGCCTCTGGCCAAAATCATGATCCCGGTTTTAACCAAATCGTTCGGGAAACAACTTAAAGCAGTTGAAAATATCATCCTTACGGAGGTTAACGTAAAAGATATGGTGTACCTGACCGACACCTCGGGAATCATCAAGAAAAAAATAAAACCCGATTTCAAAATCCTCGGTCCCAGGTATGGAAAACAAATGAAGGAGATTTCTGCTGCCCTGGCCTCTATGCAACAGGACGAAATTACGGCCTTCGAACAGAACGGATTTCACCACATCACGGCCGGGAAGGAACGCATTACGCTCGTTCGGGGCGATGTGGAGATACTTTCCGAAGATATCCCGGGATGGCTGGTCGCTACCGAAGGCAACGTAACCGTGGCGCTCGACATTCAGGTGACGGAAGACCTGCGAAACGAAGGCATTGCCCGTGAATTCATCAACCGTATCCAAAACCTTCGGAAAGAAAGCGACTTTGACGTAACCGACAAAATCCGGATCCGGATTGCCAAACACGAGCTGGTAAACGAAGCGTTGAAAATCCATCAGGGCTATATTGCCAACCAGGTCCTGGCCTCTTCATTCGTTCTGGTCGACGAAATAGCAGACGAAACAGCCCGGAAAATCGACATCGATGACGTGGAAATTTTTGTGTCGATTCAAAAGGATGAAGTTTAAACCCTGTTTCCGGTGCACTATGGAAATTTTTGTTACATTTGATAAAATTCGATAAGCAATCTAATTCAAAGCCTAAATATCATGAGCGAGAAAACCAGATATTCAGACCAGGAGCTCCAGGAATTCAAGGAATTAATTCTGGACAAATTGGAAAAAGCTCAGCGGGACTACGAGATCTTCAAAAACTCGATCACCCATGGAGACGATAACGACACCCAGGACACCTCGCCCACCTTCAAAATTCTGGAGGAAGGTGCGGCTACCTTATCTAAGGAAGAAGCTGGTAAACTGGCTCAACGGCAGTTAAAGTTCATCCAGCATTTACAGGCCGCTTTGGTTCGCATCGAAAACAAAACTTACGGCATTTGCCGCGAAACGGGAAAGCTAATTTCCAAGGAACGCTTACGCGCAGTACCTCATGCCACACTTTCAATCGATGCGAAAAACATGCAGCGTTAGTTTTTCGATGAAAATTAAAGGATACTGCAATTGAGAGCCAACTACTCTCAATTGTTTTTTACAAACTCTATGTCAAAAAAGCAACTGGCCATACTGGTCATCATCCTGATCCTGATTGCCGACCAGATTTTGAAAATATGGATCAAGACATCGTTTTACCTGGGCGAGGAACGAAGGGTGATTGGGAACTGGTTCCTTCTTCACTTTGTCGAAAATCGGGGAATGGCCTTTGGATTTGAATTTGCCGGGCGCTATGGGAAAGTCATCCTGACCCTTTTCCGCCTCGTGGCCGCCTCTGCGATCTTCTGGTACCTGCTGAAACTGATCAAAAAGGGAATCCCTGCCGGACTGGTGGTAAGCATTGCACTGATTTGCGCCGGAGCCCTGGGAAACATCATCGACAGCGCTTTTTACGGGGTACTTTTTAGCGATAGTTACGGACGTCTGGCCGAATTTTTGCCCCCCGGTGGAGGCTACGAGACCTTCCTGCACGGCTCGGTGGTCGATATGCTTTTTTTCCCGCTCATAAAGGGAACCTGGCCGTCCTGGTCACCCATTAACGCGGGCGAACCCTTTATCTTTTTCCGGCCTGTTTTCAACATCGCCGATTCATCCATCACTATCGGTATTTCGATTATCCTGCTTTTTTACCGGAAATATTTCAGCGAATCCGACGAGAAGAAGGCAAAACCAGCAGCCGAATAAGCTTTTGATTTTTTGCTTGTGTATGTTCCCGTAATTCACTAAAATTGCACTCCGAAAATAAATGGGAAATAATTTATCTATTATAAATTATTCGGGCCTATAGCTCAGTTGGTCAGAGCATCTGACTCATAATCAGGGGGTCCCTGGTTCAAGCCCAGGTGGGCCCACAAGAAAATCAAGCAGTTACATTCCATTGTAACTGCTTGATTGTTCTCTACACTCTTGTTATTATGTCTGCTTTCTGTTACATTCTTTTCAGTAAAAGTCTCGACCGGTTTTATGTGGGCGTGACCCATGAAACCCCCGATCAAAGACTACTTAAACACAACAGGCATGCTTATGGAATGCATCGATTTACCTCTTCTGCAAATGATTGGGAAATCTTCGTGATGATGGAAGTTGATAATTACCCTCATGCTGTTAGGCTTGAGCGAAAAATTAAAGCAATGAAAAGTAAAACCTTTATTCAAAATCTCAAACACGACCCTGAACAGAAAATTGTAAGTTGTCGTTGCGGATGCGAGTGATTATCTGTCCGGATACTGACGGGATAATTGCGGGAATCCGAAGCGACAACAATGCACTGCCGCCGCAATGCAATTTACAAAATGCTAACGTGAGTAATTATTTTTATTAATCAAGTTTACAATAATCTTTGTTATTGTTTCTTTTTCTTCAGTTTTACTTACAGCAATCATTAAAGTCAAAGCAACCAAAGCATTATCTGCAATTCTCTTTTTACCTTGATCATCATATAATATTCCATTTTTCTCCAAGAAGTAAAGAAATAGAAATGCTGCAATCCGTTTGTTGCCATCTGTGAATGAATGATTTTTTGTAATAAGATAAAGCAGATTTGCTGCTTTCTCCTCAATGCTTGGATAAAGATCTTGGCCATCAAATGTTTGATAAATTGTCAAAACAGAACTTATGAACGATTTATCTTTCTCACGACCAAAAAGATCGCTGTTCCTATATTTCTTTTTTACCAGATTAATCTGATAAATCGCCTCCTCATATGTTAGTTGATAAGTTTCTTTTCCTGATGTTTCTTGAATCTTTAAAGTTTGATAATCATATTGATCTAAAATATCCAAGGCATAAGCATAGTCGGAAATAATTTTTAATAATCCAATACTTTCATCTCCGGTTAATTCTTTCTGATTTACAACATTCTCCAATATTTTTATAGATTGTTTTAAATCATCCAGTTGTTTGATTTGGTCCGTTAATCGTTTTTCATTTATTGAGAATCCCCTAACGAGATACTCTTTCAGAATCCTATTTGCCCAAATCCGAAAGTCTGTACCACGTTTAGATTTGATTCTATAACCAACCGAAATTATTACATCAAGATTGTAATAGTCTACTTGGTATGTTTTACCATCGGAGGCAGTTGTTGCATTTTTTGCAACAACTGAACTTTTTTGCAATTCACCCTCTTTGAAAATATTGTTAATATGTCTGGAAATTACGGATTTGTCACGTTCGAATAATTCAACAATCTGGCTCATGTTTAACCAGACAGAGTCATTTGTCAAGTTGACAGAAATTTCTGTTTTACCATCCTCAATCCGATATATTTCAACTTGTGGTTTATCCATTAATTTTTCTCTCAAATATAACGAAGATTCGCTGTAAAATTGCGTCCGATTTTATTCACGTTAATTACTGAATAAAATAATCACACAAACCAGCATCTGACTCTTCCGATAGCTATCGGAACAGGGGGTCCCTGGTTCTCCCGATTGTTATCGGGACAGGTGGGCCCACAAGAAAATCAAGCAGTTACATTCCATTGTAACTGCTTGATTGTTCTCTACACTCTTGTTATTATGTCTGCTTTCTGTTACATTCTTTTCAGTAAAAGTCTCGACCGGTTTTATGTGGGCGTGACCCATGAAACACCCGATCAAAGGCTTTATAAACACAACAAACATGTTTATGGAATGCATCGTTTTACCGCTTCTGCCGATGATTGGGAAATTTTCATGGTGATGGAAGTTGAAAACTACCCTCATGCTGTCAGGCTTGAGCGAAAGATTATAGCAATGAAACGAACATGTTTGCAGAAAAACTCAAACACGTTTGAAAAAACCACATGTGATCCCGATGGCTATCGGGACCATCCGGATGAAAATCAGTTAAAAGAGCAACCTTTCGACCCAAAAGATATTCAGAATGTTAAAAGTTCTGTTTGGATGAAAAGTAAAATCTTTATTCAAAATCATTGTTGTTCGGGAAAATAGAAAAAAGTGGGCAGATTGCTTCTCCGCCAATTGGCGGAATTGACGCTCATAAACAGAACATTGATATATGGTGGAGGAGTTGGTTGGGCACCTTTGGGTTGCCTGACTAAAATTATATCGGATATAGAAAGGGCCGTATTTTAAAAGAAAATCCGATAAAATACAGCCCTTTTTATTTATTTCTAATTACGCCAGCGCGGGTCTCCTGCTTTAATTTCAACCTGTAGGGTAAAGTCGAAGTTGTTGGGATCGGCAAATAGTTCGGAAGAAGAAACCGTGGTTTCCACCGGATCGATTGCTGCATTGGGAAGGCCGGTGCCTTCGTTCATAGTCCAACGTAGGTCGCTTGTAATAAAGTTGTTGTCAATAGTAATGTTTACAGCTGACGAACGGATCCCGTTCGTAGTGCCATAGCCAGGGCCAAAAATGTTATTCTTCAGGTAAATGTTCCCAACGGCCCTTTCCTTAAAATCGAGCACATATATTGCATCATTTGGAGATGAATATACCGTATTGTCGTTAAAGGTTACCGTTTCGTTTTCTGTTCCTTTAACATTTACCAATAGTTTTTGTGCATGTGAAATGGTAGAATTGGTTACAGAAATATTTTTAACAGTCGAAGCAGCGTCAACATTTACGAGCCCGTAACCGGCAATGCTGTCAAACTGACAATTGTTGTAGGAAATACTTTCGATAACAACATTGTCGGTTTTAATACGAAATACACCGCGCTTGTATTTTACAATACAATTTTCTAAGGATATTGAAACCGCTGATGAGTTTGGATTGCTAACATTAAAAATGTATGTACCTCCATAATTCCCATCAGCATTTCTTTTTACAGAAGCGCCTTCGGTAAAGAAAATATCTGTAAAACTGACATCGGTTGTTGTAGTCCCCGAAAGGTCAAAATTCTTGTCTACACTTACGATTGCCATTCCATAAAAGGAAAGGCCGGTTACAAAATGAAATCCTTTTGTAACGGTAATTGTTGAACCCATATTATAGGTTACCCCACCGGCCAAAATTATTTTCGTCCCATCGGGAATTGTATCGAAAAGGGCTGGCGAAATGGCATTAAATGCCTGGCTTTCATTTAATCCGCGCAAATCGACGTAATCTCCTTCGAAAACCTGTTTTTCAGCAGTCCGGAACGATACCTTGCCCTGGTATTCTCCTCCTGCATAAGCTTTCGCTTTGTAAACAGTGTTTGAGCCCAGCCCGGTAACAATGATTTGTCCGGCCGCATATTTTTCGGGAGTAATAATAACTGTTGCAACAAGGGAATCGGTTGATGACCGAATAACCTGGATGCTGTCGTATACTGTTTCTGAAATTATCCATCTAAGTTTAACAGCCACATCAATAATGTCGTTACCCTCAGGTGATAATAATTTCGTAGGATAATCGGCAGTGGTAATGATATCCGAAAGATAATACCGTGATTCAAGCTCGCTTGTCAGCGATTTTATCCGAATAAGATATTTTGAATCATAAACCAGGCCTTCAAAAGTATATTCATTCCCGGTTACTTCAGCCGTTTTTATCAGGGTTGCAAAGGAGTCGGCTGCAGCCGATATTTCGAGTGCATATGTATCAACATCGTCGTATTGCTCCCATTCAACCCTGATCCAATTGCCACCAACAGTGATATTATTAAAAATTGGCCTGAAAAGGCGATCGGGAGAACCGAGGTCTTCTTCTTTTTCGCATCCTGCAAACATTGCTGCCATTAAGGCAAGTGTACTGAATGCAATTTTATATACGTTTTTCATTTTTAATTTCATTTTATCGGTTAACATCATTACTGAGCTATGAGGCCGTAACCATCGTTATTCAGGTATTTACTGTTGACAATTTTCGATTCAGGAATGGCAATCAGGTAAGGAACGGCGGCCTCGCCGGTAGGATCGGTGTATCCGCGCCATGACCTGATTACATAATCACTTTCTGTATAGGTGGCTTCTTCGCCGGCAGTTGCCGAACGTACCAGTTTTTTCAGCCAACTGGTTTTAACAACTTCAGTAACATTTTCAATATTGCTTCCCATTACCTCGGCAAGAATATTATCCAGATTCGCCTCATCGATTTTAAATAAAGGATTCAGGATCGTTATTCCCTTGTTGACATCGACAGCATAATAAACATCGGGAGCATAGTTTGCATATTCATCAATAATTTTGCCTTCAGCATTATTCGCAGTTAAACCCATGTTGGTGAGTTTATCTTTGGTTTCAATAATCTTCTTACCATACTTATTCCAGCGAACCAGGTCGAATTTACGAAGGCATTCACCGCCAAACTCGAGTGCCCGTTCATCGATAACCATGTTGAAAAACGCATCTTTGCCGGTAGCTTTCTCTGCAATGTAGCTATCAACATCGCTGGCATACGGGCCGAAAGCACGCTTACGAACAGTAGCCAGGGCATTTTTTGCAATATTGGTAGGGCCGTTCAGCTCGTTTTCGGCCTCGGCAAGCATCAGGTAAATATCGGAATATCGCATAAGCGGCCAGTTTATACCTGTGCCTTTCGACGACTCGCTCCCCATGCTGTTCGACATCCACAACCGGTTCCACTTGGCACAGGCCATAGCCGTAGGGCCCAACAATTCCTGTCCGGCATTGCTCGTGGATACACGTGCAATGGTTGCATCCATTCGGGAATCATGTTCGTCGAACATATAGAGATAAGCAGCATTAAAGTTAACCTGAATGGTGGTTGTCCCAAAGGGTGACGAAGTAACCGGACTACCGACACACCAACCCACGTCGCCGCCTTTAGCCGCTAAAAATCCTACTTCGAAAAGTACATCGCCGCCAAAAGTTTTAACATACTTGCATTGATTTGTAAATATTTGATGGAAATCCGTTTCCAGCTCGTGTGTACCTGAATCGATTAGTAGTTGGCAATATTCCTTTGCCAAAAGGAAATAATCGGCGCTGCTCACAGCTGTTTTGGTTACGCCGTTCAGGGTATAGGTAACCTTCAGGCTGTCGTTGTTCATATCCATATATTCTTCGGCCCGTTTCATTGTACCGTCTTTGGTCATGCCATATCCTGCGCGAAATAATGCAAGCCGGGCTGCCATTCCGATACAGAATTCACGGTTCATGCGTTCGGTCCCGTATTCCATTTCGCCCGACCAGTACATTTTTTCCTGGATATCGACTAAATCCTGGATGCACATGGAATAAATAATGTTCTTGTCGCATTTTGGGATATCAAGCTCCATACCCCCTTTAGCAGCCTGTCGGAAGTAGGGTACATCGCCCCAGTAACCAACCAGCAGATAGTAAAAGAAAGATCGCAGGCAATAGGCTTCGCCGAGGAGTTGTTGCATTTCGACATCGTCGCTTATTTCACTTGAAAGGATCCCTTCGATGCACTGGTTGGCACGGTCAATCGCAAGATAATCGTTATCCCATCCCCTTTGAACGTCGATAAAAGTTGAAAGCAGGCCACCCTGCAGCGACCAGATATCACGTCGGCTTCCATCGGGACTAGCCGAAACCCCCATGCATTCCACATCGGTATTCTGGAGCCAGACACACGATTGACGTGAGGTAAAAGCGTCCTCGCCAAAACGAGCATAAATCCCCCAAATAACTTTTTGTGCATCAGAGGAGTTTGAAAAAACATATTGCGCGTCGAATGCCGAGGGTGATTCAACGTCGAGATATTCTTCACAGCTTAGTAAAAGGGCTGCCAAACCTAAAGTTGTGATCAAAAATTTATTTCGTATCATAATGATTTCTATTTAGGTATTAATTAGAATGTAACGTTTACACCAAATGTCCATGACAAACTCTTTGGGTAAGAAGAATAATCGACACCTTTTGTCAGGTTCGAAACAGAACTGTTCCTCACAGGGGAACTCACTTCAGGGTCATAACCTGTATAGTTTGTCAGGCAAAGCAGGTTATTCAGCGTGGCAAAAACACGGAACTGCTGGCAAGCTATTTTCATTGTAAGGTCACGCGGTAATGTGTATCCCAGTTGCAAGTTTTGGAAACGGAGGTACGAACCGTCTTCAATTCCCCATGAGTGAGGGATTGCAACGGCATTGCCTGTCGACAGGGGCGACCAGTATTCCTTTTTGTTTTCGCCTTCGTTCATCTCGGCAAGCCGGTCCAGATCGGTAACCAATTCGCCTGTTTCCCTGTCAAGGTATGAGTAAGCGTTATCTGAACTCATAAAAGCGAGCAGGTTGCCGTTTGTGCTGCGGTAAGGCGATGCACAAGCCAGTTTTGTGGCATTGTATATTTTATTGCCGTACACGAAGCTGAACATCACTGAAAAATCGAAATTTTTGTAACGCCCGTCAAATCCGAAACCTCCGGAAAATTTTGGGGTTGTATTGCCCAGTACAGTACGGTCGTCGGCATCGACTACACCGTCAGGTATACCGGTAAGATTTCCGCTGGCATCGCGGCCGTCAATATCTTTAAGTTTCAGCGTTCCGGGACGAATACCGATTGAACCTCCCAAAAGGCCTGTTGTGGGGACACCTTCTTTAAGGACGTATAACCCGGTTACAGGATCATATCTTTCAAAATCGTCGGTTGTATAATACCCTTCTGTTTCCCATCCGTAAATTACACCTACCGGTTCGCCTACCATTACACGAAAATCGGCCGAGCTTTTCAAGTCGGTACCCGCCCAGCCTGAATTGAATTCCATGTAATCGGCCCCATCGGCAATTTTAACAACTTTTGCCTGGTTAAACCCGAAGTTGAAATTTGCCGACAACGAAAAGTCGTTTTTATTGACTATTATAGCATCAAGGGTCAACTCAATACCCTTGTTCGATGTTTCCCCGATATTTTCGTACATTGTTGAATAACCGGGAGCTACAATATCGTGTTCAATTAAAAGGTCTTTTACTGAATTTGAATATGCATCGATCGTTCCCGACAATTTTCCATTCCACAATCCAAAATCAAGGCCGAGGTTACGCGTTATTGTCGTTTCCCATTTCAGGTCGGGATTGGCCATTTGCGCATTCGTGGGAGCATAGTAGCTGTTGCTGATATCGCCGGCCCCATATACTTTCCCGGTATTTTTAATTCCATAATCGAGCTGGTACATGGTACTTGCAATGTCGTTGTTCCCGGAGGTCCCGTAGCTAAAACGCAACTTCAAATTCGACATTACGTGTTTAATCCCTGCCATAAAATTCTCTTCACTAATGCGCCATGCAACGGCTGCAGCAGGGAAGTATCCCCAACGGTTTCCTTCTTTAAACCTTGATGAACCATCGGCACGCATTGTGAATGTTGCCAGGTACTTATCGTTATAATTATAACTGACACGGCCGAAATAAGAAAGCATCCGGTCATCGGGCGATACAAAGCTCCTGACTGTACTCGCAGTGTCAGGGGCAAGCGCCAGGTTTGCAAATATTTTTTCCGGGGTTATATCCGTACTAAATCCTGTTTTGTATATATAATTATGGTTGTCTTTATTGTTTAAAAGCTCCTGCCCAAGCATCGCGTTAAATTTGTGGTTGCCAAATTCTTTTTCGAAACTGATCGTTTGTGCTACACGGGTCCTGACTACATTCTCTTTTGTCCAGTCAACCAAAGGCAAGCCCCCAACATACGATGCTGTAGTTGTTGTTTCCCCCCAGTATCTTTGCGATTCATTAAACCCATAGTTATATCCTGCGTCAATGCGATATATCAGGCCGTTGGTTATGTCCCATTCAAGTCCGCCGAAAAAATTAAATCCTTTTTGCAATTTTCGTTTCCAATACTGTTTTGCCCGTTCTGAGACAGTCATCGCTGCATTCAGGTAGTCTTCCTTTTCATCGTCCGACATTTTTGTGAAGTCGGGGACAACAAAATCATACAGCCCCTGGGTAGGCTGGTATTTTAGCGCATCGGTAGTGCGTACTTTGTAGGTGTCGCCTGCTGTACCGCTTCCATCTATCTTTGTATCGGTAACACGTACATTAAAATTAAACCGGAGTTTTTCCGAAATTTTATGGCTCAGTTTAAAATTCAGGTAATACCTTTCGTACCCGTCGGTTTCCATTAATCCCGAGTTGTTATCGTAAACACCGGTAAGGGCGAATTTCGTTTGTTCGGTTCCTCCCATTAGAGAAACCTGGTGTTGCTTGGAAAGTGTGCTGTTACCGAACAAATCTTCCTGTCCGTCCCGGGCTTTTTTGTATTGATACAAATCGATATCGTCATACACGCCAAATGTTCCCTCAAAACTGCTGATCCCTTCTTCACCGCCAAAAGCATAACGTTCGTACTGGTAAAGCACATAATCGTATGAGTTAAGTACCGGAAGCCTTTTGGAAACTTTTTTTCCTTTCATGAAACCATCGTATTTCACAATCGTTTTTCCGGCTTTGGCATTTTTCGTTGAAACCAGAATAACGCCATTTGCACCTTTGGAACCATAAATTGCGGTTGATGCGGCGTCTTTTAAAACAACGATATCTTCAATATCAGTAGTTGCCACATCGCTCAGCTTGTCAACGGGAAAACCATCGACAATGATGAGCGGGGCATTGCTACCGGTAACAGAACCTCCTCCACGTACACGGATCAGTATTTCAGCATCGGGTGAACCGTCGGCAGTAGTGACCTGTACACCGGCCAAACGTCCCGAAATTGCTTCGGCAGGGTTCGATACAGGAATCTTGGTTAGTTGTTCTGCTTTGATCATCGATGTTGCGCCGGTAACATCCTTTCGGCGGGCTGTACCGTAACCAATGGCTATTACCTCGTCCAATGCCTGTGAACTTTCCGAGAGTGTTACGTTAATCACAGAGCCTTTTATATTTGCCTCTTTTGTTTCTAGCCCTATAAAAGAAAATTGCAGCACTTTAGCATTGGCACCGACCGAAATGGAATAGTTCCCATCAATGTCGGTAGTGGTACCAACTGTCGTCCCTTTAACAATAACGGTTACCCCAACAACCGGTTCTCCTTTCGTGTCGGTGACTTTACCTGAAACTTTTGATACCTGTTGGGCAGGCTGGCTTGCTTCACTGTTTGCTTCACTCCATATAGATAAATCATCTGCACGGCTATGCAATACATTAAAAAAAAGAAAGAATGCAACACCGGATGCCAGCATCAATTTTGATTTCCAAAACACAGTGAATATGGAAATCAACGAACGATGAATCTTCATAAGCTATTAATTAGGTTTATGCTTAGTGTAAAAAAGACATAATAGTCCTTCTTTACCAAATAGTTTCCGTTTTTTCTTTTTAAGAAAAGGAGTTTTTCTATTTGTAAAGATAAAAGTATTTAAAAATGATCGGGCAATATATACGAAACAAGGTTGACGAGGATTTGGTGGATTTATGTGGAAGAATATTCAGAAAAATACGTTTTCACATTTAAAAAGCATTTTTATCACTACTGTCCGGTTAAAACAACAGATTGCTTCTCCGCCAGCTGGCGGAGAAGCA
>DAIMEA010000086.1:0-11694 GCA_036725585.1 Prolixibacteraceae bacterium
ACGTCATAAAAGGGAAACGCGGTTCCGGCACCATATGCCTGAATGGCCCCGCCGCCCGAAAAGCTGCTGTGGGCGATGTGGTTATCATTATTTCCTACGCGATGATGGATTTTGAGGAAGCCAAATCATTTAAACCATCGCTCGTTTTTCCGAATACCGATACCAATTCGCTTTTGTAGGCAGCCCACCTTGTAACGGCGCTTCACCGTTTGTCCGCAATCTGGATCAACGTTTCCATTAATGCTTCCAGTCCACTCTGTTCGGGCACCTTCATCGATTGCATTCCCAGGCTTTCGGCCGCCTGGCAATTGTCGGTCCGGTCATCAATCATCACCGTTTCGGAAGGCACTATCCGCGCATCGTCCAAAACATAGCGATAACATTCCGGATCGGGCTTCCGGAAACCAATCCGGGATGAGTAATAGATTTTCGTGAACATACTGTTCAGTGGAATGTGGAACCGGTTCGCAAATTCAAATTCAAAAAAACGGATGTGGTATTCGTTTGTGTTGCTCAACAAATATAGTCGGTAATGGGAAGCCAGTTGCCGCAACATGTGCAAACGCCGGGCAGGAAATTCAAGCAACATGGCACACCAGGCATCGATCATCTGTGAGGGTGTGGTTCCGGGTTTGCAATTCGACAGCATAAATTCTTTAAAGCGATCGTTCGACCATTTCCCGGTTTCCATCATGACAACGGCCTCGTTTATTTCCTTCCAATCGGTTTGTTCGATTACCCGGGGCAACAAAATCCGTTTGAAAGCTGCATAACTTAGGTGGGGATCAATGTCGATCAGCACGCCCCCAAGATCGAGGATCAGATTTTTGATGGAATGTTCGCCGGTCATTTCAGGATTTAATAAATTGCCGCAAAGATAATAATCCGAAAAAACGATGAACGTAAACGGACAAAATTTTCAAACCATCTGGGCCGATCCGAACAATCCTGCCCGGATTTATGTAATCGATCAGCAAAAACTTCCCTTTGCTTTCACGATCAAAACCCTCCGGACATTCGACGACGCGCGGAAGGCAATTGCCGATATGCTTGTCAGGGGAGCACCTCTGATCGGGATAACGGCTGTGTATGGCCTTTACCTGGGTATGCTTCAGGAAAAAAACAGGAAAGACCTTTTTCATTTTCTCGAAGAACGCTGCCTCGAAATGAAAGCGACCCGGCCAACGGCGGTCAATCTGGCCCATGCCGTCGATGCGTTTTTTCGCGCAATCAAAGATGAAAAAGATCCTTCTTCCCGTATTCGGAAAGCTTTTGAAACCGCGGAAAAGATGCGCCGGGACGAAGTGGCCTGTTCCCGTGCTATTGGCGAAAAAGGTCTCCCTCTGATCGAAGAAATTGCCGCACGCAAGAAAGGCGAAGCGGTAAATATCCTTACCCATTGCAACGCAGGCTGGCTCGCCTGCATCGACTGGGGTACAGCGCTGGCCCCGGTGTATTGTGCCCAAAGAAAAGGAATCCCGGTACACGTCTGGGTCGATGAAACCCGCCCCCGGAACCAGGGAAGCCGGCTGACAGCCTTTGAACTGCAGCAGGAAAGTGTTCCCTTTACCGTCATCCCCGATAACACGGGTGGCCACCTGATGCAACACGGAAAGGTCGACCTTGTGCTGGTGGGCAGCGACCGTACCACCTGCACCGGCGATGTTTGCAACAAAATCGGAACCTACCTGAAGGCCCTCGCTGCCCACGACAACGGAATCCCCTTTTACGCTGCCATGCCTTCT
Organism: Prolixibacteraceae bacterium; assembly: GCA_036725585.1. Lineage (GTDB taxonomy): Bacteria > Bacteroidota > Bacteroidia > Bacteroidales > Prolixibacteraceae > DAIMEA01. The sequence continues at coordinate 1,746 of DAIMEA010000086.1, forward strand.
TCGTCCATCGATTTCACCCTAACCGACGGATTGAAGGAAATACCCATCGAAGAGCGAAGCCCGGAAGAGATCATTTTTTTGGAAGGGAAAAACGGAACGGTCCAGGTTGTCCCCGATCATTGTCCGGTTGCCAACTATGGCTTCGATGTCACGCCGGCCCGGCTGGTAACCGGCCTGATAACCGAACGGGGAATCTGCAAAGCCCATCCTGCTTCTCTGTCCGAAATGTTTCCGGAACGATAATTTTTCAGAACATTCGACCCGGTCAAAAATTGTTTCTGCAAAAAATTTTACCTTTGACCTTCATTTTTAATTTTTCAAACAACCATGAAGCGACAGGAGATCAAAGAAATTCTGCAATCGGAAGCCATTGGGAGCACCTTGAAAGTTAGCGGCTGGGTTCGCACAAAACGCGAAAGCAAAAACGTTCAATTCATTAATCTGAACGACGGAACCGTACTGAGCAACCTGCAAATCGTGGCCGATGTGAATCTTTTCGACGAGAACCTTCTGAAAAAAATCAATACCGGCGCCGCCCTGACCGTGGTTGGCGAACTGGCGGCTTCGGGCGGGCAACAGCGGGTTGAACTCATCGCGAAGGAAATTGATGTGGTCGGTGAAGCCGATCCCGACCGCTATCCCTTGCAACCCAAACGCCATAGCCTGGAATTCCTCCGCGAAATTGCCCATTTGCGCTTCCGGACCAATACCTTCAGTGCAATTGCGCGGATTCGGCACGCGATGATTTTTGCCGTACATAAATTCTTCACCGAAAAGGGATTCTTCAATATCCACACGCCCATCATCACCTCATCGGATGCCGAGGGAGCCGGCGAAATGTTTCAGGTTACCACGCTCGACCTAAACAACCTGCCCCGAACCGAAGACGGCTCAATCGATTTCAGCCAGGATTTTTTCGGGAAAGCCACCAACTTGACCGTTTCCGGGCAACTCGAAGGTGAACTGGCCGCACTGGCCTTGTCGAAAATCTATACGTTTGGCCCAACATTCCGGGCCGAAAACTCGAATACATCGCGCCATCTGGCTGAGTTCTGGATGATCGAACCCGAAATGGCCTTTTACGACCTGAACGATAACATGGACCTGGCCGAAGAATTTCTGAAATACCTGATCAACTACGCGCTCGATCACTGCATGGAAGACTTGCTGTTCCTCAGTCAGCGCCAACAACAGGAAGAGAAAGACAAACCTGCCGACCAACGGTCGATGGAACTGATTGAAAAGCTGAAATTCGTCGTATCGAACGATTTTGTCCGCTTAACGTACACCGAGGCAATCGACATCCTGCAAAAATCCAAGCCCGCTCAGAAAGGAAAGTTCCAGTACCCTGTTAACGGATTTGGCACCGACCTGCAAAGCGAGCACGAACGATACCTGGTCGAAACCCACTTCAAACGCCCTGTAATCCTGATCGATTACCCGGCCAACATCAAGGCTTTTTACATGAAAGTCAATCCCGACGGAAAAACCGTGGCAGCCATGGATGTCCTTTTCCCGCAAATTGGGGAAATTATTGGCGGATCGCAGCGAGAAGAACGATACGATGTGTTGGTAGATAAGATGAAAGCCATGAACATACCCCTCGGGGAAATGGATTGGTACCTCGACACCCGGCGTTACGGCTCCGTTCCCCACAGCGGTTTCGGGCTGGGTTTCGAACGGCTTATCACCTTTGTGACCGGCATGGGCAACATCCGCGATGTCATCCCCTTTGCCCGGACTCCGAAAAATTGCGCGTTTTAAATCACTCACGGAAGTCACTCCGCAAAACCCTGAATTCGGTTCGACGGTCAAGGCTGCGGGCAATTTCTTTTTGTTCGTCCGCTTCGAGTTTCTCAATGAACTCTTCGGACAGAACATCGCCGGGTTTTAGAAAATCGTATTGCCGGGCAATTTTCCGCGAAACCTGCTTGGGCCAGGTTTCCCCATAGCCTTTGGCTACAAGGCGGCCCGAATTGATTCCTTTCTCGATCAGGTAATTAACCACACCCTGTGCTCTTTTTTGTGACAATTCGGAGTTAAACTGTACCGACCCGATGTAGTCGGTGTGCGACATGATTTCAACCACAATGGTGGGATTTACGGTAAGGATCATGATCAGGCTGTCGAGCGCCTTTCTCGAATCCGGAAGCAAATCCCATTTACCAAATTCGTAGTTGATATTTTCAACATTGACCGGCGCATCAGTTGGGGTTAATTTCAGGCTCAGGTCGAAGTTTTTGCTGTCGTCGAGCCCTACTGTCGAAAGGATTTGTTTGGTATTCAGAAAACCTTCCCCAAAGGCGGCAAAAATGTACTCGGTTTCGGGATTCAGGCGGTATTGAAATTTCCCGTCATCCGACCGTACCTTCAGCATGGTGCCATCGGTTCCGATGATGCGGAGGTAGGCATTTTTTACGCGGGTCTCGGTTTCGCTGTTCACGATTTCCCCTTCGGCCCGGAAAATTTTCGGTGGGAGCACAAAGGAGTACAAATCGTCGCCCTGCGATCCCTTTCGGTTCGAGGCAAACATCCCCTGATCCTTTCGGGGAAGAAAGAAAATACTGAAATCATCGCCGGTTGAATTGATCGGCGCTTTCATGTTTTCGACCCGTTGGATCTCCTCACCCGTAGAGTTATCGATCCAGACCCGGAAAATATCGAGACCCCCCATACCCACATGGTAATCCGATGAAAAATAAAGCTCGCCGTTATCGCGGATAAAAGGAAACATTTCGTTGCCGGGCGTGTTGATGTCGGGGCCCAGGTTCACCGGGTCGCCCCATCCTTCGGCCAGCTTATCGACTTTCCAGATATCTTTTCCCCCAAATCCGTCGGGCATATCCGATACAAAGTACAGGGTCAGGCCGTCGGCCGAGAGCGACGGATGTGCGGCAATAAGGCTGTCGCCGATCAGTTCAAGGGCGGTAGCCTCCGACCAGCTGTCGCGGCTTTTTTGCGATTCGTAAATCTCGGCACCCAGGGCTTTGGCCTTTTCCACACGGCAACGAGTAAAATACAGGTTATTTCCGTCGGCCGAAAGCGAAGCAGCCCCTTCATCGTACGATGTATTAATCAGTTCCTCTTCATCGAGCAACACCGGTTTGTCCCAGCGTTGCCGTTGAATATCATAATCGGCAGCCCATAAATCGCCATTTCGCATCCCGGTAATCGGGCTTTTCCCCCGGCCTCTTGCCCCTTCGCGGGTAGAGGTGAAAATCAGTTTATTGTCGAGACCCGAAATAAAAACCGGGGAATATTCTGCATCGCGGGTGTTGAGCAAACGTTCGCGGGTTACCTGAAACCGGGTCGGGTTTTTGATCCATTCCGGAGTGAGCCGGCAGGCTTCAAGCCCCATGGCTGCTTCACCCAATCCGGGTAACGAATCAAGAACCTGTTGATAGATCCGGGCCGCTTCTTCGTATTTCTCGTTGTACCGGAGAGCATGGGCATATTTCAACTGCAGCGAACTATCGGGATACTGGTTGTTGACACAATTCCGCAAACGCACTTCGGCTTTTCGGGTATCGCCCAGATACCAATAGGCCTGGGCCAGTTTGTATTCAATTTCCTTCTTTAACTCCCGGTCTTTTTCTTTCCGGTAAGCTTTCATCAGCTTCTGAATGGCCGCATGGTATTCCCCAATCTCGTAGGATTTGTAGGCAGTACGGGTCGTATACGTCGACGAACAGCCGGAAAGAATCCCGATCAGAAGAAAAAGAAAACCTGTTTTCGCTTGTTTCAATACCATATTCCTCAATAATAATGGGCCTAAAAGTAAAGATTTTCGATGAAACACCGAAAACCCTCTGTTGTGGTGCATTTAATAACGAAGAAATTTGTGTTTCGGTATATCCAAAACGGGATAAAATATGAATATATGGGCGCTTTCCTGTGGGTCGTTTATCGGATTTCAAGTTTTCCGTTTAAGCGGATTTCGATACCGGGTTCTCCGGTCAGTTCCACCGTATTTCCTTTATACCGTACGCGGGCTGGTTGGCCTTTCAGCGATCGGATTTGTGCCTGCACAAGTTGGCCTTTGTCCCATTCCAGATCCACTTCGAAGTTCCCCCGGGCTTTCAATCCCGTAACCTTTCCTTTTCCCCATGCTTTTGGAAGCGCCGGGAGCAGGCTGATTTCTCCGGCATGGCTCTGCAGGAGCATCTCGGCCACGGCCGCTGTGGCACCAAAGTTACCATCGATTTGAAAAGGCGGATGGGTATCGAACAAATTAGGCAGCGTCGATTTGCGAAAAAGAGCCAGCATGTTTTCGTAGGCCTGTTCACCGTCTTCGAGCCGGGCAAAAAAGTTGATCATCCAGGCGCGGCTCCAGCCGGTATGCCCTCCGCCGTGCGCCAGCCTGTAGGCAATTGTTTTTCGGGCAGCTTCGGCAAAATCGGGGGTTTTTGTCATGCTGATGTTATTCCCGGGATGAAGCCCGTACAGGTGGGAAATATGGCGGTGCCCGGGTTCGGGTTCCTTAAATTCCCGCGTCCATTCCATAATCCGCCCGTCGCTTCCAATCTTTAAGGGGCTGAGTCGGGGCAGGATTGATTCCAATTCAGATCGAAAGACCTTATCGTCGTTGCATATTTTCGATGCTTCGATCGTGTTGGCGAGCAATTCCCGGGTTATTTCCATATCCATGGTTGGTCCCATGGTAATGTTGGAAATTTTTCCATCGGGGGTTTCAAACTTGTTTTCGGGCGAGCTCGAAGGGCCGGTCACCAGGTACCCGGTTTCGGGATCTTCGGTCAGGTAGTCGACAAAAAAGAGCGCGGCTTCTTTCATAACCGGGTAATTCTTTTCCAGAAAATCGCGATCGAGCGTGAACAGGTAGTGCTGCCAAATGTGCTGGCAGCCCCAGGCTGCGCCCATGGGCCACATCCCCCATTCGGCTTTACCAACTGCGGTAGTCCAGTACCAGGCATCGGTGGTAAAGTGGGCGACAAAACCCCGGCTGTTGTACATTTCACGGGCCGTTTCGCGACCATGCCGGCGCAGGCTGTCGACCAGGGCAATAAAAGGCAGGTGACATTCCGAAAGATTGCACACCTCGGCGGGCCAATAATTCATCTGGATGTTGATGTTGATGTGGTAATCGGCGCTCCAGGGAGGAACCAGCCCGTCGGCCCATATCCCCTGCAGGTTGGCAGCCAGGTCGCCCGGGCGCGAACTGCTGATGAGCAGGTACCGTCCAAAGTTGAAATAGGTTTCGACCAGGTCATTGTCTTCCCCTCCCTGCTTCACTTTTTCGAGCCGCAGGTCGGTAGGGATATCGGGTTCTTCGCCCAGTTCGAGCGTTACCCGGTTGTAATAAGCCCGGTAATCAGAAATATGGTCGTCTTTCAACTGTTGATAACTCTTTTTAACCGCCTTCTCCATTTGATCCATGCATACTTTTTGGGGATCGTTGCCCCAATAGTCGGTCGAAGCGGTCAGGAACAAAAGCGCCGAAGAAGCATCGCGTACCGACAACTGATTGCCGTCGGCCACAACTGTACCCCCCCCATCGGGAAGCACCTGCAAACAGGAATAATAATGCACACCGGGATTCAGGTTTTTCGTATCGATCCCCCCGGCCGTTAGCTGCCCGAACATCGAAATGCTGTGATCGCTTGCCTCGATTTCGGCATCTTTAGGCCGGCTCAGCTTTGCTGTAAAATGGAGGGCTCCGGGCCGGTCGCAGCTAATCCGGATTACGAGGGCCTGATCGGGGTAACTGGAGAAATACTCGCGGGTATAGTTAATCCCGTCGACGGTATAAGAAACGCTGGCCCGGGCTGAGGCAAGATCAAGTTCCCTCCGGTAATTCTGCACCGAATCCCCATGTTGGAACGAAAGGTACAAATCACCCAGGGTTTGGTACATATTCCAATTTCCGTTACCCATAAAATCACGCTCGGTAATTTCCTGAGCCTTGGCATATTCTCCTGCAAAAAGTAATTTTCGGATTTCGGGTAGGATGTTCCATGCCCCCTCTTTGTCGGTATACTGATAGCGGCTGCCGGTCCAAAGCGATTCTTCGTTCAGTTGGACCCGTTCGGTCTGGATTTCTCCGAAAACCATGGCGCCCAGCCGCCCGTTTCCAACCGGAAGCGCGTTTTCCCAGGCTGTTGCCGGATGATGAAACCAAAGGGTGTTGCCGGCATACGGAAGAAAGGGGAAAAGAAAAAGCAAAAAGGCAAGAATGTACTTTTTCATCGTAGTAAATGATGGTTAACCGTCAACAAAAATAAAGGTTTTTCTTGCGGTGAAGGCAGACAAATGGAAGGGGTAAGGGGATAAAATGTTTAAAAAACCGTAGATTCAATTCCAGCTAAAACTTTTGGTAAGTATTGTCGTATTATGGCCGTTGTATATTTTCACTTCAACCGAACAAGTTCCACTTCCAGTAAATACAACAGACATGTCGGCCCCGCCGCTTTCAGGAACACATCGGCCAAAAAGTGAATCATAACTATCGGAAATGTCAACAGACCAGTTTCCTGTCTTACTTTTATTCACATGAAAAGTCCCTGCCCCGCTCGTCCGGATAACAGACATATCAAGAACAATCCAAAGAGACGTTGGAAGAAAAGCGGCTATGCTGTATGTTTGTCCGCTATGCAGGATGGATTGATCAGCTAATGAAAGAATATTGTCACCAAATTCACCAGAATCCGGATATTCTACACCTGTATTTTCTGGTACATCCCAATGAAAATGAATGGTTTTTGTCGGAACTGTAACATCATTTTCATAAATATCTATCTTGCCTGAGCCGATCCCTTCAAAACTGATCCGGTCATCGGCGTCGGTCACATGCTCTTTCGTTATCCATTCTTGTTCGCCAAAAGCAATAGAATTTTTTTCATAAGTGCTAACTTCTCCAATAAAGTATGTCCCATAAAACAAGTCCAATTCATTCAACGCTGACGTTTGTTTGACATGAATACGCAAACTGAACCCTTCGGGTAAAAGAGCTTTTAAACTATAGTGTGCCGGTGAGGCAATGGTTTCACCTTCTGAAAGACTTAAAATGTTTCGCCCGTATTTTCCATCATAAGGGTAATGAATACCGAGTGTGAACGGGAAAGGGGTATTGTCAATGAAATGGTTGATCCTGCTTTCAAAATCGGGGAGGGTTGTTTCGATTCCCAATTCTCCAAACTTCTTTTCAATATTGTCCCGAATATCCGAAAGGGAGATTACTTTCGCTGAATTGATCAATGCCGAACCGAGCGAAATATCATCCACAACTCCGTTGTCGCGTAGATCAAGACTCAGTTTTGCAAGGAGTTCTGTGAGTTCGGCCACGGTTCGGTTGCCCTGCAGAATGATGGAAAGTGCTAGCAGGATGGCATCATCATCTCCCGAATCAGCAATGTTTAGCCTTTCAGAAAAACGCATATCATCCTTTTCAATTTCAAATACGGCCAAAACTTCTTTTTGTGCTTGCTTTTTGGCTTCGAAAAACGACAAACCCTGACCGGTCAGGTATTCCGTTCTTGCTTTTTCGAGTGTGGTAATTACATTGACATTAATGCTGTTTTGTTCCAAAATGTCGCTTAAAGCATAAAGCGTCAAACGGTTTTCGGATATCTGTCCTTCTACTTCGTTGAAATAAAAACCATCCGCCTTAATTTCAATTAAGTTGTTTTGGAGTGTAATATTTCTGATCTCAAAGCTCCCGTCGTTTCGAATAATCTGACTGTTAAAATTCCGACCTGTTTGCGAGAGGTTTTCATCGAACTCTGAAATGCTTATTGAAGTTCCTATAATGAAAGGACCTTTTTGCACATATCCCGTGATTAACTCTTTAGTAAAGAATTCGTTTTCATTTATCGGAGGATTTTCTTCATTCTTTTCACAGGATAAAAAAGAAATCATTAGAATCGAAAGTAAAAAAGGGATAGATTTCATGTTGCTTTCGTTTAATTGTTTTTTTATCAGGACACAGTCAAAATTAGAAAAGAAAAAACAAAAAATCAATTCATTGAAAAAGAAGACAGGAGCTATTGCATGCAATAACTCCTGTTTCGTTTCGTATCGTTTAGACGCTTACCGGTTAAACAACAGTTCGCGGTACTTGGGCAAAGGCCACAGTTCGTCGTCGATGATCAGTTCCAGTTTATCAATGTGGTAGCGGATGTCGTCGAGGAAGGGGCGAACCTTAGCATCGTATGCATAGGCTTTTTCCTTCCCGTCGTCGATAACGTTGACCACTTTACGGGCCTCAACCATATCGTTAACCTTCGATTTGATGGCGGTAACGTGGTCCGATATTTCGCGGATAATGTCCAGCCGGTTTCCGGCCAGCGTTTTGTATTCATCGCCAAACAACTCTTTCAAACCCTTTACATTTTCGATGAGCAGGGTTTGGTACTTCATGGCTGTTGGCACAATATGGTTCAACGCCAGGTCGCCCAGTACACGTGCTTCAATCTGGATTTTCTTGGTGAATTTTTCGTATTCCACTTCTACGCGGCCTTCCAGTTCCTTTTCGTTGAAAATATCCAGGGAGGTGAATAAATTCTTCGACGGTTCGGTAAGATAGGCTTCCAGGGCTTTGGGCACACAGGTGATGTTGGTCAGGCCCCGCTTTTCGGCTTCCACCTTCCATTCTTCGCTGTAGCCGTTCCCGTCGAAACGGATGGGTTTACAAATTCCAATATACTTTTTCAGCACCTGGAATATGGCTTCATCTTTCTTAATGCCTTTATCAATCAGTGCGTCGACTTCTTTTTTAAATATAATTAGCTGGTCGGCCATGGCTGTGTTCAGGGCAATCATGGCCGAAGCGCAGTTGGCCGAAGAGCCCACGGCACGGAATTCAAAGCGGTTTCCGGTAAACGCAAAAGGTGAGGTCCGGTTCCGGTCGGTGTTGTCGAGCAATATCTCGGGAATCCGTCCGATGTTGAGCTTCAGTGAGGTCTTTTCTTCCGGGCTCATCTTCTTTTCACTCACGCTGTTTTCGATCAGGTCGAGCATCTTGTTCACTTCGGTTCCCAGGAAGGCCGAGATAATGGCCGGAGGCGCTTCGTTGGCACCCAGCCGGTGCTGGTTGTTCGCATTCAGAATCGAAGCCCGGAGCAAATCCTGGTGTTTGAAAACCGCCATCAGAGTATTGACGATAAAAGTGATGAACTGTAGATTTCCTTTCGGATTTTTCCCGGGGGAATACAACACGACACCGGTATTGGTCGAAAGCGACCAGTTGTTGTGTTTTCCCGAGCCGTTGATCCCGGCAAAGGGTTTTTCATGCAAAAGGCAACGGAATTTATGCCGGCGGGCAATCTTGTTCAACAGGTCCATCACCATCTGGTTGTGATCGTTGGCAATGTTGCATTCCTCATATATCGGGGCTACTTCAAACTGGTTGGGAGCCACCTCGTTGTGGCGGGTTTTGATGGGAATCCCCAGTTTATACGCCTCGTTTTCGAGATCGCGCATGAAATTGCTCACCCGCTCGGGGATGGATGCAAAATAATGGTCCTCGAGCTGTTGGTCCTTCGCCGATGAATGCCCCATCAGGGTACGCCCGGTAAGCGACAGGTCGGGACGGGCCTGGTACAGTGCTTCGTCGATCAGGAAATACTCCTGTTCCCATCCCAGGTTGGCAATTACTTTGGTCACATTCCGGTCGAAATACTGGCAAACATCCACAGCGGCTTTGTCCACAGCGGCCAATGATTTTAACAGGGGCGCCTTGTAATCGAGCGCTTCGCCCGTGTACGAGATAAAGATAGTCGGGATGCAAAGGGTTGTCCCAACAATGAATGCGGGCGAAGATACATCCCAGGCGGTATAACCCCGCGCTTCAAATGTCTGCCGGATCCCGCCACTGGGAAACGACGAAGCATCGGGTTCCTGCTGGGCAAGCAATTTGCCGGAAAATGCTTCCACCACACCCCCCATTTCGTTGTGCTCGATAAACGCATCGTGCTTTTCTGCGGTGCTGTCGGTC
>DAIMEA010000087.1:0-11673 GCA_036725585.1 Prolixibacteraceae bacterium
GCACAAACCACGGCCTGACCGGGCATCAGTTCGTTAAAATATTTCAGGCTGTTCAGGGCATCGTTGCACTCTTGTATTTCATCAAAAATGATCAGCGTTGTTTCTGATTGAATATGGATCCCCTTTACCATCGACAGGTAGGCAACAAGCCTCGCCGGATCTTTGGTTTTTGCAAACTCCGGTTTGTGCTCCTTCTCGAAGTCAAAATTTACATAGCAGTAATTTTCAAAACATTGTTCTCCAAACTGTTTCAGCAAAAACGACTTGCCCACCTGACGGGTGCCCTGCAGCACCAGCGGTTTCCGGTAAGGGTTGTCTTTCCATCGTATCAGGTCGTTCATTATATGCCGTTCGATTTTCATATCTATCAATTTCGTGTAAAATTACACATTATTGATATGTAAAAAGTGTGATTTTGTATTTATTTGATTTTTTTCTGTTTTAGCAATTGTCACACAAAATTCAAGGTTCTTGTGAATTTTGTGCATGATCGTGCCATAGGAAAAAGCAACCTTGGGATTCCAACACATTCACTGGATACAAAAAGAGGCTGCCTTCTTCAAACAACCTCTCCCTTTGTTCTGTCGGGGTGATCCCGATTTTAATCGGGACGACCCGTCGTCCCGAACGACGTACCCCGCCCGTGGCGGGGCTACACCCCGTTGAGCAACAGCCGAAAATCAATGCCCCCATTCTGCTTTAACCTGCGGTTCACCCTGAAAGGGGAAACAAAAAATCCCTGTTGCCAGGCAACAAGGATTTTTATTGGTCGGGGTGACAGGATTTGAACCTGCGACCCCGTCGTCCCGAACGACGTACGCTACCGGACTGCGCTACACCCCGAACAATGGATCAAACAAAAATGCGAATTGCTTTCTGTTTAAATCGCCACAAAAATAATATTTTGATCGAAAGATGGGAATTTTTCGGGTTTATTTTTCCGGCTTTGAGCAAAGTGCCCTTCATTTCGATCGCTATCAGATGGTTTGCGATTGAGTGCGGTGTATGGTTTAAAAGATCAGTTCACCTTTTCCCTGCCGAACAACGACGATTTCATCGTTGGTGCAGTCGACAATGGTTGATACTTCGTTGCCGCAATAGCCCCCGTCGATCACAGCATCCACTTTATCCTGGTAGTATTCGTGGATCAGTTCCGGGTCGGTGGTGTAGGCCAGGATCTCGTCGGGGTCGTGCACCGACGTGGAAAATACCGGATTGCCCAGCTCCCGCACCAGCGTCCGGATAATGTCGTTATCCGGGACACGGATCCCTACGGTTTTTTTCTTCCCTTTAAAATAGCGGGGTACATTGTTGTTGGCTTCCAGGATAAAGGTAAACGGACCGGGCAGGTTTCGTTTCATCGTTTTAAACACGGTATTCGAAATCGGGCGGGTATAATCCGACAGGTGGCTCAGGTCGTGGCAAATAAACGAAAAACGGCTCTTTTCCACCTGAATGCCTTTCATGCTGGCAACTTTTTCCACCGCCTTCTGGTTGGTAATATCGCAGCCCAAACTGTACACCGTGTCGGTAGGGTAAATGATGACACCTCCGTTACGAAGGATATCGACAATCCGTTCGACCTGCCGGGGATTGGGATTTTCTTCATAAAGCCTGATCAGCATGGTACCTTGGTTAAAAATGTCCCCAAAGATACAGATTCCGGGGATATCCTGTGCTTACCTTTTCCAGAAAGCCGGGGAAAAGAGGATGAAAATGGTAAATAGTTCCAGTCGTCCCAGGAGCATTAAAAACGAAAGAAACCATTTCCCAAGGGGCGCTATATGGCTGAAACTGGCCGACGGGCCTACCGATCCCAAACCCGGGCCGATATTTCCAAGACAGGTGGCCACTGCCCCGATCGAGGTTTCCACATCATCGACAAAAAACATAAAAATCAGGGTGCTGATAAAAAATGTGATGATGTAGAAAAAGAAAAAGGCCAATACATTCGAGATGATGGTATTGCCAACCGAACGGTTGTTAAATCGTACCGGGATCACTGCGTTGGGATGGACCAGCCTGCGGAGCTCGTAGTAACTGTTTTTGATCAAAAGGGCAATCCGCATGGTCTTTATACTTCCGGCAGTTGAACCCGTCGATCCGCCCACAAAAAAGATCAACAGAATGAGGATGGTCAAAAAGGGATGCCAAAGCAGGTAATCGTCGGTGGCATAACCCGTGGTAGTCAGGATGGAAACAACCTGGAATATGGCCGTCCGAAATGATTTTTCCACTCCGTACGACGAACTGATCAGCAAACCGGCCATAACAATTAACGTAAAAATTCCGATAAAGCTCAGGTAAAATCGGAATTCTTCATTTCGGAACATTTTCTTCGGTTTCCCGGTAACGACAAAATAGGAAAGCGAAAAGTTGGTCCCGGCCATGATCATGAAAAAGGTAATCACATAGTGGATATAAGGCGAATTCCAATGGGCAATGCTTGCCTGTTTGGTCGAATACCCGCCTGTAGCCATCGTGGTAAATGAATGACAAATGGCATCGAAGAAACTCATGCCGCCTATCAGGAGGAGAATGGTCTCTGTAATGGTGAATATCAGGTATATTTGCCAGAGAATTTTCGCCGTATCACGGATTTTTGGATTGAGCTTGTCGGTAGTAATCCCGGGAGCTTCGGCCGAAAACAGGGACATTCCGCCAATTCCAAACGCAGGTAACACGGCCAGGGAAAGAACCACAATGCCCATCCCGCCCAGCCATTGGATCAGGCTGCGCCAAAAAAGAATGCCATGGGGCAGGGCTTCAATGTTGTCCAATATCGACGAGCCCGTTGTGGTAAAACCCGAGATGGTTTCAAAAAATGCATTGGTAAAAGAGGGGATCGATCGGCTGAGCATAAACGGCAGGGATCCAAAAAGAGAAAAGAAAACCCAGACAATGCTGACAATGATGTACCCTTCGCGCTTACCAATGCTTGTATCCGCTTTTCGGGTTAGCAGAAACAGGAGCAGTCCGGCGCCCGCAGTAATGAAAAAGGAAAAAAGAAAAGCCTTCCAGTCGCCTTCGTTATATATACCGGCAACAATCAGGCTCAGCAGCATAAACAACCCTTCACCCAGGAGCAGATAACTAAGGGTGCGAAAAATGATTTTGTAGTTGATCATGCTATTTGAAAAATTTATCGATCATTTTTATGGCTGACGGTAAGGCAAATACGACCACTTTATCGCCCTCCTTTATTTGTGTCTCACCGGTAACGATAAAGCCGTGCTCGTCGCGGATAATGCCGCCTATTTTGGCATTGTACGGGAAATCGAGGTCCTTTACCAAACTGGTGGTCACTTTCGAACCGGGGCGGGCAATCACTTCTACGGCTTCGGCTTCGGAAGCCGATAAACAGCGAACATTCATGATCTCGGCATTCATCGAAAAACGGAAAATAAAGCTGGCTGCGATGAACTTTTTATTGATCACGCTCCCGATGCCTACCTGTTCGGCCAGACTGATGAAATCGATGTTTTCGATCTCGGCTACGGTGCGTTTTACACCCATCTTTTTGGCGAGCTGACAAGTGAGAATGTTCGTTTCGGAGTTTCCGGTTACGGCAACAAAGGCATCCATTTTCTCAATACCTTCTTCCTTTAATAGTTCGAGGTTTCTGCCATCTCCATTGATAACCAGGACATTGTTTAAGCGGTCGGCAATTTGCTGACACCGTTCCCGGTTCATGTCGATGATTTTGATGTTGTATGTATCGCCTAGTTTTTCGGCGGTTTTCTGCGCGATACGGCTCCCCCCGAGAAACATAATGTTTTTAACCTCATAAAGTGTTTTCCCGGTTCGTTCGTACAATTTGTGCAGGGCATTTCGGGTGGTGACAAAATACACAATGTCGCCCGGTAAAATAATGTCGTGGCCGTGGGGTATCAGGGTGGTATCGCCCCGTGTAAGGGCAACAGCCCGAAATCCGCTGGCATTCATTCCGATTTCGGAAAGCGGACGGTTAATGATTTCGGCATTTTCACGGATTTTGATGCCATGCAGCATCAGTTTCCCCCCCGAAAATTCGTGGGTCACCCGCGCTCCCGGTTGCTTTACCGAAGCAACAATTTCCTTGGCAGCCAGGGTTTCGGGATAGATCAACTCGTCGACACCCAATTGAAGGAACTTTGGCTTAATGGTTTTGTTCAGGTATTCGGCGTTGTTGATCCGGGCCAGGGTTTTTTTTGCCCCGAGATCCTTTGCCAGGATGCAGGCCAGAACATTCCGCGATTCGTAGGGTGTTACTGCGATGAACAAATCGGTTTTCGATATACCGGCTTCCTTTAAATCGCTGATTGAGTTGGCTGCTCCACAAACCGTAAGCAAATCAACCTGATTGGCAAGTTTTTCCAGTTTGTCATTATCCTCGTCGAGAAGCACAATGTCGTGATCTTCTTTACTGAGCATTTTTGCGAGGTGGGTGCCTACCTCTCCGGCTCCTGCAATAACAACTTTCATTGTATGTCTTTTCTATTTCTGAAATCCGCGGCAAAGTAAAACAATATAGGCGCGATTTTCAAAACCTGATTCCGTGTTTTTTGTTTTGTGACGAATCATTTTACATACGAAATTAGGAATCTTTATCGGATTTTGATCATCCAGACCCCTTTTATCTTTTCCCGGATCACTTTTGCTTTCTTTTCCCGGATTCTCCTTCTGATCGTATCCGGAGTTTCCACGATCCATTTTTCATTTTTGATTATTTCATGGGATATATAAATCGAGTCCGTCCAAAGGATCATGCCAAATTTTTCCTTTCCGGGAATAAGATTCAAGGACTTTTCTTCCGATAACAAAACGGATAGATTGCCGGCAATCAGCCTGTCGGGAGTTGATGCAAGACACCCGGCTGCATCAACTCCCGGCTTAAGGATTTTAGGCGCTTTCAAGCGCAAAAAACCGCTACCGTTTGCAAGCATGCGTCGGGTATAGGGAGAAAGCTCCTTGTTGCCCGTGAATACATCGTGTTGCTTACCCTTTATGATGCTGATGCATGCCCCGTTATAATCGTTATAAATAAGCAGGGCTGTTCGCTTATGGGTATTTATCTGCTGTATACATCCCACGAATAACAGGGTTGTGATGAACGAAAGCGAAAGCAGGGCCACTTTCCCCTTCCGGGTAAAAAGGGCATAGGAAACCGTGAACAGGATCAGGTACAAAAACAGGAGCTCTGTACCATTCAACCAGACACCCGGAATGACCGATCCCGGCAAGGACTCAATGGCCGCGACCGATCCGTTTAACGCCCTCACAAGCCAACGCAGAATCCAGGCAATTCCTTCCGCAATCGGCTGTACAGGCAATACGAGAAAAAATGCCACACTCAGGTACAACACAACGGCAGCAGCCGGGATCACAATGAAGTTGCTTAACCAAAACCAGGTTGGGAACTGATGGAAATAAAAAAGACTGATGGGCGCCGTACCCAACTGGGCCGCCAGCGAAACGGTAAAAATTCCCCAGAGATAGTGCCATACCGGATGGGAAGGATTCCAGATTTTGCTGATCCGGGGTTGAAAATACACAATGCTGAATACGGCTGCATAGGAAAGTTGAAATCCTACTTCACGAATGATGTCGGGTTGGATCAACATCAAAACGAAAGCGGATACCGCCAGCGTATTGTAGGTGTTGGATTTGCGGTTCAGATTTTCGCCCAGCGTCAAAAACGAAAATAGGGTGCACGAACGCAATACCGATGGAGATAAGCCGGTGATAAACGCATAAAACCAAAGAAAAATAAATACAAGGAGCATTTTGAGTGTTTTTAAACGCTTTGAACGGTCGAGGGGGCGAAGAAGAAAAATCAATACCAGGTAAATAACCCCCACATGGAGACCCGACACCGCCAACACATGCATGGCGCCTGCAGCGGAATAGTTTTGCTTCTGTTCCGGGTCGAGAAAATTTTTTTCGCCCAGACTTAGAGCGGCCAAAACAGCAAACTCGTCTCCAACTATGCCGTGTTCCCGGTATTTCGCCAGCAAGCGATCCCTGATCTGCGTTGCTTTAATACGAAAAGAGCACAATGTTTGATCGCCAATGAGCATTTTATCGTATACCCTGGCCTGATAACGAATACCTTTGCGCTTCATATATTGGGCGTAATTAAATTCTCCCGGATTATCATTATACCCGATTTCGCGAAGCCGGGCACGAAACACAAGCCCAGAACCCGGTTGTACGGCATCGAATATAAGGGTGTCGGTAGCGTATGCTACAATTTTTTCCCGGATGGATCTTATGGAATCTTTTTCAAGCAAAGCGTTCAATTGCAGAATGTATTGAAAACGTTTGCCCGAAGCCGCCGATTTTTCAAGAACGCTGGCATAATAACGGGACGGAACATCGGGAAGGGATTCCGGAAAAAGATTGTGTCGGGACACCCGGGCGTACAAAAAACCCAATAGGGTAAGTTGTACTAGAAGCAAAACAGAAAAAATGCGACCGGATCCGGTTTTATGTTTTGACCGGCAATAAACGGAAACAAGCAAGAGAAGCAGAAGCGCATTCAGAACGATGCATACCGGGAAGGGCAAATGAACCAACCCGGATAGAAGTATTCCCAACAGAAAAGCCAGTGTAATGCGAAAAAACGGAGTGTATCCAAATAGCTTCGTTCGGGGTTGCATGGGAAATAATTTTTCGAAAGGTACAGAACCGAAACGAAAAATGAAAGAAGTACCCGGGCTTTTTTATTCGGAGATTCGGGAATTACCCCTTAATTTTCACCGGAATACCCGATATCATCCAGTAAATCGTTTGGGCCGATCGGGCAATATGCTGGTTCATCCAGCCCTGTAAATCGATAAATTTCCGGGCGGCTTCGTTTTCGGGGATGATGCCCATACCGAGCTCATTGCTCACCACAATCAAGGTAGTATCCTGCCGAATCAGGCTGTCCCATTCTTTTTGCGCCTCGGCGCGGGCCTTGTCCGGATCGAAGCCGCAATCGTGAAAGAAATTATTCAGCCACAAGGTGATGCAATCAAGTAAAACCGTTTGGCCCGACAGGTTTAACAAGGCCAGATTTTTCTCTTCTTCAAAAGTGCTCCATCGGCTGTCGCGGTCGGATTGGTGGCGTTCAATGCGTTTCCGGAATTCTTCGTCCCAAACCCGTGCTGTTGCCAGGAATACGGGCGTCGAACTGTTTTTCTCGGCCAGTTCCCGGGCAAAACTGCTTTTACCCGAACGTTGCCCACCCGTGATCAAAGTGATGTTCGCACCCATTTTTATTGTCTTGTTTTCGATGAACAGAGCCGGCACGGCCTTTCGATCGTACCGGGAACATTCACCGGTTTTCTGTACCACAAAAATAATTATTCGAGAAAGAAAGCCCAATAGGGGGATACCCCGCATATAAATTCATGGATAAACTGACCCTCTTCTGTGTATATGCGTACCGAGCCGGCTTCGGTAACACTTGCGCCGGTTAGAATGTACACGTCGTTGTTTGCCGGGTTGGATACAATGCCGTTGGCCCCGGTCAGATTTCCGGCAAAGAGGGCGAATGTGCCGGAAACAGGATCAAAGGTATAGGCAGCGCCTTTCTGTACCCAGGTTCCTGCAGGTTCTTCCACCCAGTCCGAAGCAAGCAGATAAAGTCGGGAACCGTCGCTGTTGGCGCTCAGCACAGAACTCCATCCCGAACTGACCCCGTTGAGCGGGAATACTGTTTCGAGGGTATGCTGTGTTGTGTTGATATACCCCAGCCCGGTTTCCATCGATGGATCAGAATGGGTACTCACCAGGGTTACCCAGAGGTTTTCCTGCGCATCTTTTACAAAATACGACGTAACCGACGGTGTGGCAATGTAGGAAACAGCATGATCATTATCCAGGCTGATGACAGCAATGCTGTCGATAAAATTCATGGCAACAAAGAGTTTTCCATGGGCAACGGCCATGCCCTCCGGTCCGCCCGGAAGGGAAATTATTTTTTCAACATTTTGATTCTCAATGCTAAATTTCGCTATATACGAAGAGGGCATATCTGCCCAATCGGGATTTTCGCCGTAGCACGAGATATACAGATAATTCTCATGTCCAACAAAGTAACGGGGATTGGCCAGTTTTTCCGAGATCCCGTCGCGTGTTTGCCGGAACAAAGGATCGAGCGTGATCAGCTGATCCGGGGCATTGCCAATCAAATAGATACTATCATTGTATATTCCAGCATGCTGGATATTCGAGAGCAGTTCCAGTTGATTATTCTGCGCCCGATAATAATAGTTGGTCAACTCTTCGGTTTCGCTGTTGTATTTGGTGATGCTGGAGCCACCGGAGTCATAGAGGCCATAATTGAATACATAACAACCTTTGATTTGTTCCGATGGAAACGGATCGGGATCATTTTGATCGCAGGCCATGAATATAGGAGCAATAAGTCCCAGAAAGATAAAATGTTTTACTAATTTCTTCATAGTAGTATTTTTTATGGTTTCTTGAAGTTAAGGTTAATTGTGAGGCTGAGTTTAAAACTCCTGCCCGGCATGGCATAATATTTTTCGTTTTGATACTGCTTGTTTAAAATATTGATGATCTGTAAACTAATTCTTGTTTCCTGATCCAGGACTTTAAGTGGAAGCAACAAACCAGCATTGATCAGGAAATAGCCCGGAAGGGTGGCGCCGAGATAATCGGTATAGCGTATTCCGGTATACGAACCGTCGACAAAAACCGTGTACTTCCGGTAGCTTACATTCCAGGAAACATTTCCCGTATGCACGGGCGTGTAGATCAGCTGTTGAATTGCACCTTGCCCCGAAACTTTATTTTCGACCGGTTCGGCCAGGTTGCCCGTATAGTTCAGCATAAAATCCGAAGCAAGATCGCCGTTTTCGAAATGGAGGTCACCATGAAATTCAATCCCCTGGCTCACAACGCGCTGGATGTTTTGTGCTTTCCATACGCCAAAATTCCGCCATTCGATCCAATTGTCGATATCCATATAGAAAAGATTGATTCTCAAGTTGGAAGTAAATGGGTGGTTCCGAAACCGGTAATGGATTCCTCCCTCGAAGGTCCATCCGTCCTCCGGCAACAGATCGGGATTGCCCTGGTCGCCCCAAAAACGGTCGTTCAGGGTTGGAACCCGGTAGCTCCTCGAAGCACTTGCGCTAACGGCCAGGTAGTTTTTCGGGGTATGTAGCGGAATGTATTCGGCGAGCAGCGAAGGGGTAAACGGAACCCGGAACCCGGTAACCCACTGCTGGCGCAGGTTGAGCGTTGCCTTTAATCCTTCCGCAGGCTCAATGTAGTAAGAAAAGGCGAGGTTTATGTGTTGCTCGTTTTCGATATTTTCTTTCGAATAAGCATACACATTGGGAACAATATACTGGTAATGAATTCCCAGTTTGTATTCGCTGATTTGAAAGAGATTTTGTTTCAGAGAAGCATCGAGAATGAGCCGGTCGGTAACAATTATCTGATCTTCGATCTTGTTATACAGTTGGTTGTCGTGTACATAACCGGCGCCAAGCTGGTATTTGAGCAAATGTTCGTTGTTGGTAAACTGTGTCCAGAAACGGAAATTCCGGTCGGCTATTTCTTCGGAAGACACAGAGTCGCTGTTCGATTGCATGTTGGGCTGAATTTGTTGCCAGCTGTCTTCGAACCAGGCCATCGATTTAATGAGGCAATTGGGTGAAAACCGGTAGTTCAGTTCCTGGAGGACACCTTTGTTGTCAATGGCTGCCCGTTGTTGTACATCATCAATGGGCTCGGGGTGGCTGATCCGGTTTGGATGATAGGGATTCTTGAATGGAAAGTTATTTTCCTTCCGAAACAAAAAACCTTTGGTGATCGACTCCAGTTTCCCGTTCCCGGCCACAACCTTAAGTCCGGTCATCTGTTCTCCAAACGATCCGGCTGTGTACCGGAAAGAGCCCGAAAAGCCTTTCTCCCACAAATTGTTTTGTTCGAGATATATGGCTCCCCCAATGGCTCCCGAGCCGTTTAAAGCCAACGAACTGCCGTATTGCAGCTCAATCCGGTCGAAAAGGAAGGTAGCCAGGTTCGACAGATTGGCATGGCCCAGGGTGAGTGAATTGATGTTGATGCCGCCAAACTGGATGGCGGTGTGCGACGGGGCTGTTCCCCGGAACCGGATGGTCGATAAGCCGCCGGCGTTACTTTTGATGTAAATCGGCGTAAAACGCGAAAGAGCTTGCTCCAAACCGCCTTCCCGGGCTATTTCTTGTTGCAGCGGCGTTAGCTTTTCAATTTTGCTTCCCGGCTGGTATTTTTTCTGGTCGCCGTAACAGGTAATTTCGTCGAGCAGGACCGAATCGGAAACCAAAGGATAAAGAGGTTCGATTGCCGAAAGTTGCTCAGGCAAAATAAAGAAAAAGCACCATGCCAGTAAAAAATGCCTCATTTTTTCAATCAAATGAGCTTAGGGTGTTTTGTGAAGAATACACGGATATTTTTCACGCGCTTTAATCCCGAAGCTTTCGTTAACAAACTAAAATCATCTGGCAGGTCTTCTGGCTTTCCTTGCTTTTTGAGGCCTTCCCATCCCGAAACCGTTCAGGACAGTGGCAGCTGGGTTCAAAAAGCTCCCGGACAAAACCGGGTAAAGGATTACAGCTGCGGGTACAGCTCCGGACTTTCACCGGATTCCCATTTTAATCCAGTCTGAGTAGTATCAGAACGGAACCAAAATCGAGGCAAAGGTAGAAAGAAATGCTTTGTTTGTGCGTGTCGTTGAAAAAATGTTCATTATTTTCAGGAAAAGGAAACCATCACCTTCATGCTTCCCCGTTGCCGTGCGGTATCAAACGCTTCGAGCGCCCGGTCAGCCGGATATACGGCCTGGATGATCGGGGAGAGGTCGACTCCGGTTTTCAGGTACTCAAGGGCGGGCCGAAACAAGCCACAACGGGAACCTACGATGGTGATTTCATTTACAACCACCGGATTCATATCCACATCCTGTCCCGATGCCAGTGTGCTTTTCAAAACCAGTGATCCCCGGGGCTTCGTGTGTGCAACCGAAAAATTAAACCCGCTCGAACTGCCGGTAGCCTCCACAACCACGTCGTATTGTTTCGGGGGCATAGCACCGAGCAAATAAACGGTTCCACCCAGCTTTTCCACGATCCGGAGTTTGTCGGCATGCTTTCCCACATGGGTGATCCGGGCCCCGGTAGTCGACAGGGCATGGTGAATCAGCAGTCCCAGTTTGCCGTCGCCCACTACAAGGATATCGTGTTCGGGCGTGAGGTTGAGTTGCTCGAGAATTTCAAAGCCGGCAGCAAGGGGTTCGGTAAGGGTCGCTGTTTCGTCGGAAAGAATTTCGGGTACTTCGAGCAGATTCACCAGGGGGAGGGTAATGTATTCGGCCAGGCAGCCGTTCCGGTTGAATATTCCCAGGGTAGTCCGCTCCGGGCAATGACGACCAAGTTCGATCCGGCACCAGGGGCAATCGTCGCGACGGCAGGCACAATTGATTTCGCCTACGACCCGTTTGCCCAGCAATGTTTGATCGGAATCGTTTATTTCCTCGACAATACCCACAAATTCATGCCCCGGTATACCCATAAAGCCCATATAGCCTTTGGTGATCTCAATGTCGGTATTGCAGATTCCGGCCATTTTTACCCGGATGAGTGCTTCGCCCGGAGGGGGAACTGGGACGGGCTCGTTGTGCGATAAAACCAG
>DAIMEA010000088.1:0-11634 GCA_036725585.1 Prolixibacteraceae bacterium
GACCGAAATGTGGGTCCGGGTGTTTCTCATTTGTTCCTCCAAATCGGGTATGCCAATCCGGTTGACCAGTTCGGTCCGTTTCTGCTCTTCCATTTTTTTCTCAAGCTGACCATCGATGTGGGATTTAACATCGATGGAGATCTGTTTGTGGGAGAAAACGAGTACCTTGTTGCTGGTGAGGATGTTGTGTGGTATTTCGAGCAAGGCGTAGTACCCACTGTTTTTAAGATTCTTTTTTACGCCTTCATATTCTGCTTCGGGTATGAATTCAAAAACGGTAGAAGGGGCATTTTCGAGTTTCCCGAGAAAGAGCGACGAACGGTCGAGAACGGCTACTTTAAGTGCTTCTTTGCTTTCGCGGGTTGCCAGGTATGAGGGCAAAAACATCAGCCCGCCCAACAAAAGGGGCATGAGAATCGTGAGGATAAGAAACGATTTTTTGGTGACCCGGGTGAGGTATTCTCTTTTAAATATGATGAAAACCTTATTCATGATTTTTGGATGCTTTGATGTTTTTCGACTACGTTGATAAACACTTCGTTCATGCTGGGAATGCGCTCGCTGAACGATACGATTTCTGTGGCAGGGATCAGTTTTTGCAACAAATCGTTGTTGCTGTTTCCATTCCGATGCCTGATGGTCATGGTATTCAATCGCGTGGACTCCGATTGGGAGAGCACTTCGTAATCGTGACCCAGAATCTGGTGTACTTGGGGCAGGCTGCCTTTATAAACCACATCGAAGGTATTGGTCTTATATTGGGACTTCACATCGTAAATGTTCCCGTCGAGTATCTTTTCCGATTTATTTATCAGGGCAATGTGATCGCAAATTTCTTCTACCGAACTCATGTTGTGGGTCGAGAAAATAATGGTTGCTCCTTTGTCCCTTAAATGAAGGATTTCCTGTTTCAACAGGTTGGTATTGATCGGGTCGAAGCCCGAAAAGGGTTCATCAAAAATCAGCAGTTTGGGTTCGTGGAGGATGGTGCAAATGAACTGTACTTTTTGTTGCATTCCCTTCGATAATTCCTGCAATTTTTTGTCCCACCAACTTTGGATCTCAAATTTTTCGAACCAGTATTTCAGTCGTTTCAGGGCCGTACGACGATCCAAGCCCTTGAGTTGGGCCAGATACAAGGCTTGTTCGCCCACCTTCATTTTTTTATACAATCCGCGTTCTTCGGGTAGATAGCCAATTTGGTAAATATCCCTGGGATGAAGGGGACGTCCTTCGAGATAAATGTTCCCGCTGTCGGGAGCTGTAATCTGGTTAATGATCCGGATCAGCGTGGTTTTTCCGGCTCCGTTGGGACCCAGCAAACCAAAAACCTGCCCCTGTTCGATGCGGATGCTCACATCTGTCAGGGCATGAAACCCGGAGAAATTTTTGTTGATGTTTTCTGCTTTAAAAAATTCCATATTTGTTTTTTCAGAGTTTTAAAAATGGGTAAGCAAAAATAGCGAATAATTACACAGAGACGAAAATTCTCCCTAAAATGAGCATTTCTTCCATCCATCGACCTAATTTCGCTACTTTTGGACAAAATGAAATAAGATGCCATGAGCCGTTTTACCCGCTTGTTTCCTCTTTTGTTGCTACCGTTTGTGCTTCGGGCGCAAACGCGCGACTACAGCAATTGGATCAATTTTGGCAGTAGCCATACAAGCAAATGGTTGCAGATTGCCCCGGCTAAGCTGGGTCCGAATGCTCTTCCTGTCCCCGAAATTGACTGGGCTCAGATTGACGGGGAAAGCCGGGTCGAAACCGGCGCCCATTACCATCAGTTAAGCGGCGACACAGCCATCAACAGTTTTTTTAGTTTCTATTGGAACATCGCTCCCGGAAGAGCCGCCATACGGATATGGGGACAGCCCAGCGAAACATTCCGCTTAAGCAATGCAATGCGCGACGAACGTCAGATCTATTACGACGATACGGGCTGGATTACCCAAACCGGCGATTTGCTCATCAGTACCTATGTCCAGTTGCTTCGGGAAAAAAACGGGCTGCCTTCCCTGTCGCTTAGTTACACCCTAAAAACAACCACAGGAAGCAATCATCACGGGCGTTACACCGATGCTTCGCTCGATTATTTTTACCTTGCTGCAGGGAAAAGTTTCCTGTTCCACCATGCCCCGATTGATGAAATACGAATTGCCGGTTTACTGGGTTTTTACGTGTGGCAGACCAATAAAGTGGAAATGGCCCAGGATGAAGGACCCGTATTTGTCGGAGGGGTAAAAATTCGCAAAGGACGCTTTACACTTCAAAGCGATATAGGAGGCTATACCGGTTACGATGCCTATGAATTTTTAGACAGGTGGAGTGGGGAAGACCGAATTGAAGGATACAACGACCCGCTTGTGTTGCGAACCCGTTTGGAAATGACCGGGGGAAAATTTATTTTTTTACTCGAATACCAAAGCGGATTCCGCGATTATCCCTGGAAAACCTTCCGGGTGGGTTTGTCGTATCGTTTTCGTATTAAGCGTGTTGATCTCCAGATACCTTAAGACAATTGTTTGGAAAAGCATAAACTATTCGGATCCTGAATGTACTCGCCAAATTTTTCAATGGGCGTAAAACCCATTTTCTTGTATAGTTGGATGGCTTCAACCTGATTCTTCCCGGTTTCGAGCAAAAGAAACGAATAGCTTTGTTCCCGTGCCCGATTTTCCAGATATCGATACAATTGTTCCCCGAATCCTCGTCTTCGAAAAGCTTTCCGGACAAACATCCGTTTTAATTCAACCCGTTTCGGATCGATGGGACGTAAGGCGCCGCAGCAAATCGTTTCTTTGCCATAAGTGCCGGTAACAAAATGAATTCCATTTTCATCGGCCAACGACAAATCAATTCCGTGAATGGTGTTTGATCCATAACGTTCCCCCAGATCGGCATCCAATTCCCCGATCAATACAGATAACTCAGGCATTTGCCCTGGGACAATGGCAAACTGAAGGATTTCGTACTCCATAAAATGAATAATGGATGGGAGATGAGCATAATTGAGCGAGTTGGTATGCCGAAATCCAAATCGTTGGTACCATGCTTGTAAATCATCCTCTTCGTCGATTAATGCGATGCTTATGTGGGTCCCGCCCCGGCGGGTAATTTCTCGTAAAACATGTTGCATCAGTTTTGTGCCAATTCCCTTTCGACGGTAGGCGGGCAGAACCGATAATTTTTCAATGTACCACCAGGGTTTTTCAGTGTCGGGCTGCTCCATGGCGACAAATCCAACGGTTTTGTTTTGCTGAATAAACCGAAACAGGATCATTCCCTGTTCGTACATTTCCAATAATTTCCGTTCGCTGATGAAAGGGGGGTGAGCAGAATTGTAAACCGATTGAAATGCCTCCTGAACAACAGGAGCACACAACTTCAATTCGGATGAGGATGTGACCGGTACAATCATGGGATTATTTTTCGCCGCTAAATTAACAAATAGTTCTTTTCCATTAAACTACAGAGGGGCATATTATGATAAAATTCGTTAAATTGTACGAGAAATGTTTCTGTCAAAACAACGGGATGGATCAACAACTGGAAGCGAACATCATTCAGAAATTCCGAAATATTTATCGGGAAGCCGATTCTGTGATGCAAACACTCCGCCCGGTTTGCCGGAAAGGATGTTCCTGGTGTTGTTACCAGTTAATTGAGTTGCTCAACTGGGAAGCACCTATTTTAATCGACTATCTGAAAAAAAACAAGCATCGGCCGATATTTGCCGAAGTACGCAATAATCTGTCGGAATGGTTTCGCTTTTGTCATCATACATGCGCTTCCCAATCCGAGCTGACCCTTGATGAGGCTTTTCAACATCTGCCTGCCGAGCAAGCACGGAAACGAATCCCCTGTCCCTTTTTGGTCGATCGCTGTTGTGTTGTGTATCCTGTCCGTCCACTCAGTTGCCGTTTGCATATATCCCGAATATCCTCCCGGATCTGTCGGATCAATCCCCTGAACGATTCCGATCCGGATGCCCTTGCATATCGGAAAAAAGTTGTGAACGATATCGTGCAACATGTTCCTACTACGTTGCGCTTACTCCCCTTGCTCATTGCACCGCTCTTCGGTTTCGAAAAACAAATTCTATATTTTGAAACGTATCGCTTGGTCCCAGATTTGTAGTTTTATTAAATTCTGATATACCAATGTGTGATGAAAGATTCTTATATTGGAACAACATAAAGATCATCAAATCTAAATTTCATGAAAAAACCTAAGCTTATGTGGATTGTTACCGGAATCATTATTCTGGTTAATCTGTTGACCTATTTGTGGGTAAAAGGCAAAGCGCTTTTATACGTGAGCGACCTTTTGCCTGTTGTTTGTGCCTTTCTTTCTCTTTTGGGTGTTTTAAGCGCTTTTCGGGGTTTTAAAACCTTCGACTTGGCGAAAATTGCCTGGTTTTTGATTTTTATTGGTCTTTTGTTCAACTTTATTGCCGAAAGCACGTATGGATTCATGGAAATCGTGGTTCAAACCGATATGAACGAGACCTTTCCAACGATGGCCGATCTGTTTTGGTGTGCTGCATATCTGGCGTTCTTTTCTGGCTTGGCGTTGATGATTGTGGGGTATCGAAGGAGCGGAATGCCCCTGGGGAAATTGAAAACGAATATAGGGCTTTCTCTTTTTTTTGTTATCGTCTCGATTATAGTGATCATTTTTCTCTGCATTCCCGTTATATCTGATGATGAGACCGATGCCTTTTCAAAGGTCGTTTATCTGTGGTATCCGATTGGCGATGTGTTGGTCGTTTCCATGGCTCTTATGTTAATTAGTATGATGAGTCAGTTTGGAATCGGAAAAATTAGTTTACCCTGGATTTTACTGGCCTCGGGTTTTCTGTTTTTTACAATTTCCGATCTGCTTTATTCTTATTTGGGATGGCAGGAACTATACCATAACGGAAATCTCATTGACCTTGGATGGAATGTGGGCTATCTTCTCATTGGTCTGGCTGGTTTATACCAACGTCAATTAGTTGAATCCATTCAAAAAAAGAAATAGTTATGAGTCAGTATCAAAATATTTATGCCCAGAAGATTTACGATATCATGGCTGCCTATATTGGCGATATCATGTCGAAAGGAGCGCTGAGAGCTCAATGCAAAATCTTGGGTATTTCGGAAGAAAGCATCGAAGCACACAACATCCCTCTCTTAGCAGAAAAACTGCGAAAGGGGTTGATTATCTTTGTCGGATCCGAAGGTGCAAATCAAATTGCTACACAAATCATTCAAATGTATTAAATTGGTGTTTTAACGAAATATGGGTAAATAACATCCTTTTTTTCTGCAGGCTTTTGTATCTTTTTTCCTGATTTCACTTTTTTTCAATTATTTGTCATGAAAAAAGTAACCAAAGCCGATGCCCTTCAGTATCATATGCAGGGAAGACCTGGAAAAATTGAAGTGCTTCCCACCAAGCCGTATCGCACCCAGTCCGATTTGTCGCTTGCCTATACTCCGGGTGTGGCAGAGCCTTGTTTGCAGATAAAGGATAATCCGGCCGACGTATACCGGTATACGGCAAAAGGAAATCTGGTGGCTGTTGTTTCGAATGGGACTGCTGTTCTTGGATTGGGCGATATCGGTCCCGAAGCCGGAAAACCGGTAATGGAAGGCAAAGGCCTTCTGTTTAAGGTTTTTGCCGATATTGATGTGTTTGATATTGAGGTCGATGAACATGATCCGAAACGTTTGATCGACATCGTAAAAGCCATTGCACCCACTTTTGGCGGGATCAATCTCGAAGATATCAAAGCGCCCGAATGTTTTGAAATTGAAGAAACCCTGAAGAAAGAGCTCGATATTCCTGTTTTTCACGACGACCAACATGGTACAGCCATTATTTCGGGGGCGGCGCTTATCAACGCTTTAGAACTGACCGGGAAAAAGATTGACGAAATCAACGTGGTCGTTAACGGGGCGGGAGCGGCTGCTGTTTCCTGCATCCGGTTGTACATTTCCCTGGGTGTCGATCCCCAAAAGGTGATCATGCTCGATAGCAAAGGCGTGCTCCATTCGGGACGAACCGACCTGAATCCAATAAAACAACAATTTGTTCGTACGTGTTCTGCCCGCACTTTATCCGAGGCTTTGGTTGATGCCGATCTTTTTCTGGGGCTTTCGGTCGGGAACCTGGTAACTCCCGAAATGATCCGTTCCATGGCGCCCGACCCCATCGTTTTTGCCATGGCCAATCCCATACCCGAAATCAGCTATGAAGAAGCAAAAGAAGCCCGAACGGACATCATTATGGCTACCGGCCGTTCCGATTATCCCAATCAAATCAACAACGTACTGGGTTTTCCGTTTATTTTCCGGGGAGCGCTTGATGTACGGTCATCGCAGATCAACGAAGAAATGAAAATTGCAGCCGTTCAGGCCCTGGCTGCCCTGGCGAAGGAACCAGTTCCTCAATACGTGGTTGATGCATACAACACCGATAGCATTCAGTTTGGACGCGATTATATCATACCCAAGCCGGTCGATCGTAGACTCATTACCCGCGTGGCTCCAGCTGCTGCCCGGGCTGCAATGGAAAGCGGAGTAGCCCGCCAGCCCATCGAAGACTGGGATAACTACTTTCACCAGCTTGATAAACGATTGGGTTACGATAATCAGTTATTGTGGAACATTCGCGATAAGGCCCGGAAATCGCCACAAAGGGTGGTATTTGCCGATGCCGGACATCCCATGGTGTTGCGATCGGTTCAAACGGTGTTACGCGAGGGTTTTGCTTATCCGATCCTCTTGGGAAATCCCGACGATATTGGTGAAATAGCCCGGAAACATTCCATCGATTTGGGTCAGGTTTCCATTGTTGATCATCGTTCCGGAGCAGAGAAAGAACGCCGGGAACGTTTTGCCCGCCTTTTGTCCGAAAAGCGACAACGCAAAGGGCTCACGCCCGATGAAGCAAACGAATTGTTGTTCAATCCCAACTATTTTGGCATGATGATGGTCGATTGCCGGGAAGCCGATGCATTCATCTCGGGTTACCGGACCAAATATAGCGATACCCTTCGGCCTGCCCTGCAGATTTTTGGACGGAATAATCAGGCCAAACACATTGCCGGAATGTACATTGTTATTACGAAAAAGGGACCTTTCTTTTTTGCCGACACTACCGTAAACATTCACTCCAATCATCAAACCCTGATCGATACGACCTTGCTGGTAGCCAATGAAGTCCGGAAATTCAATATCGAACCCCGTATTGCCCTTTTATCGTATTCCAATTTTGGCGACATACATACGGGGAGTCCAAAAGAAGTTAGCGAAGCGGTTGCCTTCCTGCACCGGGAATACCCCGAATTGATTGTCGATGGTGAAATCCAAGCCAATTTTGCCGTTAATGGCCGTCTGCGATCGGCAAAGTTTCCCTTTTCGAAATTGCAGGACAAACAGGTAAATACGCTTATATTCCCCGATCTAAACTCGGGAAATATTGCGTATAAGCTTATGAAAGAGCTGGGAGATGCCCGTATTGTCGGGCCGGTTGTAATGGGGATTCCCCAGTCGGTACACATCTTGCAGATGGAAAGTTCGGAACAGGAAATCGTCGATATGGTTGCCATTGCCGTTGTCGATGCCCATTATATCAGCAAGCAAAACAAAGAATCGGAAACTTTTTTAGACGGTGATTTGTTTCATTCATTAGAACAATAAATGAAAATACGTGCGCTATGAAAAAGAATATGGGTAAGGCCGATAGTTATATTCGCCTCCTGGTGTCGATTATTCTCGTGACTTTGTATTTTACCGAAACCCTTACCGGAGCATGGGGCATTGTCGCCTTGGTTGTGGCGGGGATTTTTTTGCTAACAAGCATTCTCGGTTTTTGTCCCCTTTATACGCTTTTGGGAATCCGGACCTGTAAAAAGAATTAGCCCTTGTTGTACGATCCGATAAACGAATTTTGCATATTTGTTTGTGAATTGATGCAAAACAAATAGAACAATGAAATTCTTTTCTCTGATTTTGGCAATTTCTGCACTGGCTATTTCGCATTCGTCCTATTGTCAGGCTTTTATAGCAGCTGCTTCCAATGTGCCGGGCAATACTCCTGCCTGGGTGGAAAAAACCGATGGAACTGTTCTCGAAGGAACAATTCAGTCATCCGTCATGATGAACGGGGCGCTTCGAAGTATTCGTTTGAAAGATGCTGAAGGAGTCAATTACAAACTAAAAGCCGACGAGGTAGCATTTATCAAAGTGAAACCCGGTGTTTTGGGGAAACTCGACATGATGGTTGAAAAGTCGTCCTCGCTGGCCGAAATGGCTCAAACCAATTTTGACGAAATCATCGACCGGGAATGGATTTATTACGAGCAAATTCTCTCCCCGGGGAAAAATCCCAAACCTTTATTGCTCCAAAAAGTAAATCCCGGTTTTGATGAACGGATCAAAGTGTACAACGATCCCAACGCCGCCGAAACCGGCTCGCTTATGTCTGGCGACGTTACATTGACCGGTGGGGAAGACCGGTCGTACATTGCCGTGAACGAAAAAGGTGAAGCATTTTACATACGGAAAGCTTCTTACGATAAAAAAATCAGAGAGTTGCTGAGCGATTGCCCGTACCTCCTTTCCAAATATGAAGGCCAAAAAATGCGTTTTAACGATCTTGCACAACACGTATATATTTATAATACAATGTGCCGGTAAAATCGAAAAAAGGAAGTGCGGTTGACGCACAGAATACCGGTTCGCCCGTATCCTTCTTTTTTCTATTTTTGATGAAAACCAAAATTCATGGAAATTCACGATATTCCTGTTTCTGTTGATCTTTTGCGAAAGCGTTTTCCATTTTTTGAAAAGGCCTTAATCGATGCAATTTCTGCTCACGGTGGGTGGATCACCCTCGAAACGGGTGAAGAGCTTATGTCGGAAGGTAAATACATCCGTAGTTTTCCTATTGTCCTCGAAGGCTTGATCCGGGTATGCCGCAGAGATGAGGAGGGGCGGGAAGTGTTATTGTACTATCTCAATCCGGGACAGGTTTGTGCTATGGCATTGACATGTTGCATGGGGCGCATGCAAAGTACCATTAGTGCTTTCGCCGAAGAGGATACGGAAATCATTCGCATACCCGTCGACTATCTCGATCAGTGGATGGTCGAATTTTCAACATGGAAGGAGTTTGTTATGTATGCCTATCGAAATCGCTTTGAAGAGTTGTTGACCACGATCGATAGCATCGCTTTCCGAAAAATGGACGAACGCCTGGTCAAATTCTTCATCGATAGAAACAAAGCAAGCGGAGAAACCCTATTCAACGGAACGCATCAGGAAATTGCCAACAGCCTGACGACCTCACGGGAAGTGATTTCCCGGCTGCTGAAACAACTGGAGAAAAACGGACAAATCATCATTGCCCGGAACAAAATCGACTTTTCTTCCCTTTTGTGACAATAGTTACCGATGTTTTATCTTTTGTCATCTTTCTTTGTGTTATCATTTTAATAGAACGATAATGCAACAATTCCTTCGTACCTACAAACTTTATTTGATCGCGATCCCCCTGGGCGCTCTGGCCGGATTTCTCTACTGGCGTTTTATTGGTTGTCAATCAGGAACTTGTCCGATTACTTCCCGCTGGTACAATTCCACCCTTATGGGCATGGCATTTGGAGCACTTTTGGCATTTAAACCCCGAAAAAACGAAGAAAACAACAGCGGACAATGAACAGGTTCGTTTTGTTTCTGGTGTTTTGGGCGCTTTGGGGCTGCTCGGGTTCTACCCCTCAGGAAAATAAAGCTTCTGTCGCATCTTCCGTAAAAAATAATAACATAGTACATGCAGAAACGATGAGCTCATTCAATGAAATAATCAATGGAACCCAGCCGGTGTTGGTCGATTTCTACGCCGATTGGTGTGCTCCCTGCCGTATGATGGCCCCAATCCTGGAACAGGTTGCCGGCAACATGAAGGGGAGAGTTAAAATATTGAAAGTGAATGTCGACAAGAACCGTGATGCCGCCATGAAATACGGAATACGAAGTATTCCAACGTTGATGCTTTTCCAAAACGGACAGGTTAAATGGCAGGGAGTTGGCGTGATACAGGCCGATCAGATTGAAAATATTGTGAAGACAAAAACAAACTAGAAACGGTTTTTATTTTGATTGCTCATAAATGATAAAAGGCTGATGAATGCGATTCGTCAGCCTTTTTCGTATATTCAATTTCTTTACCGGCTTACGGGCGTTTGATGCTGCAACCTAAATTCCGGGTTTCGTTCTTTATAATGGCCTTCCCTTTGCCCAGTGAAACCAAGGCATCCTTCACATAAAACTCGCTTACATCTTCTTTGTTTTTGTAATTATCATCGATAGCGCCTTTGTAAACCAGTTTAAGATTTTTGTCGAAAAGAAATACATGAGGAGTGGTTTGCGCACCAAAAGCATTTGCCACTATGCTTTTGTCATCAATTAAATAGGGCCATTGGTAATTGTGTTTTTCGGCATGTTCTTTCATCGCCTCCGGTGAATCATCGCCAACCCTCTTCAGGTGGTTGGCGTTGAGCAACACA
Source organism: Prolixibacteraceae bacterium (assembly GCA_036725585.1). Lineage (GTDB taxonomy): Bacteria > Bacteroidota > Bacteroidia > Bacteroidales > Prolixibacteraceae > DAIMEA01. The sequence continues at coordinate 10,559 of DAIMEA010000088.1, forward strand.
AACCCGATTTTGTTTTCGCGGGCAATTTCGGCTACCAGGGGGTAACGATCTTCCCAAGCAATAACAAAAGGACAGGTATTGCACGAAAAAATGACCAGCAGGCCATTTTGCTCCTTTAAGGATTCCAGATCTGTTACCTTGCCGGAAACAGCACAATTCATTTTTACATCGGGGGATGGTATCGAATCCCCGATTTTTAGGACGGGTAGTTGCGCCTGTGCGGCGAAAACTCCGAACAAAAAGATTATCAGTATTATTTTCATTACATTGTTTTTGTTTCGTGTAATAACACGTTTCGGAACGATAAGTTCATTACCATAAAACAACACAGGCCTCCCAATTTGATTGAAAGGCCGTGTTCTCAGGTAAACTATAGGGTTTATACAAGTTGCGGTTTTACGTATTTCCAATCACCATCTTTCATTCCTCCAACGATTACCATAATCAGGTCAATCAGGTACCAGATACCGAGTCCGCCAAGGGTGATCAGCATCAATATTCCTGTTCCAACCCGGCCTAGGTAAAAGCGATGAACACCAAAAATCCCCAGAAACCAGCAAAGCAACAGTGTTATCAGCCAACGATAGTTGAAGGGTTTGTTTTGTGGACTGTCGGGCTGGGGTACATGACACGTGGGACACACACTCGCTTTTGAATCGATCACGCTTCCGCAGTTAAAGCAGTATTTTTCCGAATCTGTTCTCATTTCTTTTTTTTATTCAAAGATGCACTCTTTCGGGAAAAGTGCAAGGTTCAATCCGGCCAGTTTGCTCATTTTACCGGTTAATGGAATAAAACAGGTGATGGGAAAAAATAATCACATTTCGCCGAAACAAAATGTGATTAAAGACTAAGTGGTGATTTTATGGGGATTTTTCGGGAAAACAGTCTTAAAAACGCCATCCGGCGGGAGTCGACATCACAATATCAAATGGGAACATCGATTTATGAAAGCTTTTTGTAGAAAAGGGATCTCCGGGTTTTTTGGTGGGAGAATCTCCTCCTCGTATTTTTTGCATTTCGCTTATTGTTAAAATACTCTTTTCACACTCACCTGCAATAAAACGATCAATTGT
>DAIMEA010000089.1:0-11584 GCA_036725585.1 Prolixibacteraceae bacterium
AATTTGTGGATCATTTTTTCGTGTAATCCGTGTAATTCGTGGATCATTTTCCGTGGAATCCCTTTCCTCGCAGAAGAAAAGCCCCGCCGAAGCATAGTATGGCTAGCCCCCTTACCATTGAGATACCGAAAAAGTTTCTTGGTTGAGGTATTCTTACCGGGTTGATACAATTGGGAATATTTAATTAGATAGTGTGTAAATTATATTAAATAAATAATTCAGAAGAAAAGGCGAATAGTTTCGCCTTTTCTTATTATCTGTTGGAAGTCAAAAATTTAATAAGTCCAGATAGAACAGTCGAAGGAATAATTTTCAGGAACAAACAAGTGTATATGCTTCTGAAATAATACGAACAACATGTTTTAGTTGTTCTTCTTTCAGACCGTTATATACCGGCAGCGTGATTTCATTGGCGTAAAGGTTATAGGTGTTGGAGTGATCGGAAATAGTGTATCCCAGATTTTTGAAGAGGGTGAGCATGGGTAGGGGGGTATAATGCACGTTAACGCCCACTCCTTTACCAAGAATATGTTGAATCATCTGATCGCGTTGATTCTCGTTGATCCCTTTAATTCGCAGCAGGTACAAATGGTAGGACGATTCTCTGTCGTGCGTTTTGCATGGAGGAAGAATGGCCCATGGACAGCTTGAAAAAGCTTCGTTATAATAATCGAATAGTTTAATTCGTTCGGGGAGCAATTCCTTTTCGTATTTTCTAATTTGTGCCAGTCCGATCGATGCGCAAATATCGGGCATATTTACTTTTAAACCCTGGGTTACAATATCGTATTTCCATCCCCCTTCCTGTGTTTTTTCAAATCCGCTCTTGGTTTGCCCGTTCATCGATAGTATTTTAATAAAGCGGTAGGTTTCGTCTACGGAAAAGATTTCGGGGAGTTTAAGGCACACCGCTCCTCCTTCGCCGGTAGTGACATTTTTTACCGAATGAAAGGAGAAAATGGAGACATCTGACACCGAGCCTACCGGTTTGTTTTTGTATTTCGCCCCGATAGCATGGGCAGCATCGGCGATGAACAGGGGGCGTCCGAGTTTTTCCTGGTTCGGGCCTTGCGCAATGAACTGTTTTTTGGTTGACGGATCATTCAACACGGCAGCAATCGAATCGTAGGCACAGGGCCAGCCCCCCAAATCAACCGGGATTACGGCTTTGGTCCTGGGGGTTATGGCCCGCTTTAACTTTTCCGGGTCCATCGTGAAGTCGTCCAGGACATCCACCATCACCGGTTTTGCGCCTATGTTCATGCAGGCTAAGGCAGTGGCACAATACGTGTAGGACGGCACAATCACTTCATCTCCGTATCCAATCCCAAACCATCGCATTACGAGCATGGCGCCCGACACCCATGAATTGACACAAATCACGGCATCGGCACGGGTGATTTTTTTTACTTCTTCTTCTAATTGAAGCACTTTGGGACCCGATGTCAACCATCCACTGTTCACCAGGGTGTCGTTCATTTCGTTGATCACATCGGAATCGATCAGGGGTAAAGAAAAAGGTATATTCATAGCAATAATAATTAACGAATTAATGCAATTGTGTGGGTTCGCAAAAAGGGAAAGAAGGCATTGATAACGGGATAATACCGGCCGGTCCTTCGTCCGATGAAGGGAGCCAGCGTAACGTTGCAGAAGCTGATTTTTTCTGCTTTTGGAAACAAGTTGTGGATCTGTCTCTTCGAAATTCCCTTTACATCTCTGTTGCGGGGATTATCGTACATAAAATCGTACCAAAGGATGATGCCCGATTCTTTTTTCATGTTCCACATCTTTTCTGCCAACAGGGTTTTAAACTCCTCATCGAGTATGGAGGTAAAAACCGTCGACTGGAGAACAATATCGAACTCCTGTTCAAAGCGAAGGAGTGAGGCATCGCCGGGTAGAATTCGAATAGCGGGAAATTTTTCATTGAGTACCTTGATTCGGTCATCCAGCAATTCGTTGGCAAAGATATTCTCGTGCCGAAATCCCTGGCGAATGAAAAAATGAAGATTGATTCCGGTTCCGGCACCCACCTCCAGAATTTTCACGTTGGAAAAATCATCAAAGTACGTATGAATGATTTTTGCATACACCAATTCCCTTTCGGACTGCATAAAATAATCGAAGTAGAAATGTCCTTTTGGTACGGAAGAATTGTTCTTTCTTCGTTCATACCTCATTCTTATCTGTTCAATTTCATCCATGTTGCATTTTTTTGCCCGGAAGGGTGCATCATTTTCTTTGGATTAACACGTTAAAAATCCCTGCAAGATAACCACTTCCATAGGAAAGGTGAAGCGCGGGATAACAAAGAAACAAGTGCATTCTTTCCAAAATACGATAAGTTTTTCCTGACAAAGAAAAAGTCAGATTAAGAAATATATACAACAACAGCGGAAGCAGGCTGAGTGGGGTTATGAAAAGAAATAGGGGAAGCAGGATTAAATAAAGGACAAACATTGGGGGCACCAGGTGCCGGATTTTTATCTCTGTCTTCACCTTTTTCGATACCAGGGGTTTGAAAAGGCCATATTGAAAATATTGCTTCATTAATCCTTTATAACGGTCTCTCGGATAATAATACGAGACAATGTCGGGATTGAGGAAAATCTTGTAACCCATGCTTTTGGCCCGATAATGGAATTCATCGTCCTGGTTTCGGATTAACTGTGTATCGAACAAACCGGTTTGCCGGAACAGTTCCCTTTTCCATGCTCCCAGATAAACCGTGTCGGTATATCCCCGGAAGTTGGAATTGTGAAATTGGCTGTTCCCGATACCAAAAGAAGTCGACGTTGCCCGGGCTACCGCTTTTTGGAGCGGCGTTTTTCCAATCGCCCGCATGGGGCCGCCAACAATATCGGCATCGGTTTGTGCAAAGGTTTCGATGATTTTCGTCAAATAGGATGCATCATACTCTGTATGGGCATCGAGGCGGACCAGGATATCTCCCTGGCATTCTTTTATGGCCCGGTTCAACGCATACGAAACATAACGGTCGGGATTGATCAGCAGCTTGAACGAATCATGGTCCCGGATGAATTGTTCGATAATTTCCCGTGTGCGGTCGGTCGATTGTCCGTCGACCAGAAAAATTTCTTTGTCGGATGGTTGTACGGAAACAAGCCAGTGGAGGAGTTTTTCGATGTATTTTTCTTCATTGAAAACTGGAACAATGATACTAAGCCGCATAAACAATCCCTTTTCTTTTTTGGTGCATGATCAGAAAAACAATCGCCGCAAAAATCGCAAATTCTCCCAAAAGCAATACATATTCCGGCTGGATAATTTGCTTCCACCCCATGATCAAAAAGAGAAGGATGAAAATGCTCAGTTGAAAATAGGTCGATTTCCGGAAAAGTTGATAATTTCCTGCCGGGAGAACTTTGAAAAACAACAGGATCGAAGTATTCACCGATAAAAAGGCTGCAAGAACGTATACCCACAGATTCTGTATGTTCGAAAAACGATCGGTAAAATGGTTCAGTATCCCCCAATGGATGATCAGGAGAAGCAAAACGGTTGCCAGGAGATTCATCGCCCCGACGATACCAATAGATCGTTTGTTTCGGCTCGATTGTTCTTTCGACTGGAACCGGGATAAGTAAATGGATTGAATCACCGGGTAAAAAAGGGTGGCATACATCGACTTAATGCGTTCGCCGGCAATATACAACGACGCAGTATAGCTTCCGAAAACGGCCGACACCACCATGGGGGTTGTGCTGTAAACCGCATACGAGGAGGTTTTGGAAAGAAATACTTCGAATAATTTTTTCATGGCTTGTTTTAGCGCCGAAACATTGGGCACGCCGAGGACGGACACTTTTTTGTTGAGCCTGATTAATATCCCAATGGTGAAAAGCAGAAAGACAAAACCCGATAATGCCGTAAACAGGGTTCCCGGGTGAAGCAGCACAAAAACCAGTGCCATTGTGCGTACAATGCCTATTGCGATTACGTCCTTAAGTCCCATCGACCAGCAGGTGAGCCAGGGGGGCATCAAAAGAGCCGGACAAAAGAACAGGGCGTATGCAAGCACCCATTGCCGGTTCAACGGATCATCGCTAACCAGGTTCCAAATATGGTATCCCGCCCATAAACTACCCAAATACAGAACGAGGCTCATCAGGATAAACGACGATGCAATGCTTTTCCGGGTTTCGGCATTGAGGGCCAGTTCCCGGGGCGCTACATACGAAATGCCTCCTTCCGCAATAGCATTGGCAATCATATTGAGCGCAACAGCTGTCGAAAATCCGATAAATTCTTCCGTAGGCAAAAAACGAAAAAACAGGAGGAAAATCAGATAATTGGATCCCGATAAAAGGATTTGACTGGATACAGCGTATACCGACTTCATAGAAAACTTACCGGTAATAATGGTGCAGAATAAACCGGATGCTTTTGAGTGTCAATGTCCTCAGTTCTTTTATTTTTAGTTTGTTAACCGAAGCATGCCGGATGTCGGTAACTTTTATTGCGGGATTGTACCCTATTTTCAAGCCCGATTTACGCGCTTCTTCCGCCAAAAAAAGTTCTTCGCCAAACAGGAAACAGGGGAAAGGGGGTAAGCCGGTGAAAAACGGGACATGGGAAAAAATCAAAAACGATCCATGGGCCGCATAAATCCATGCTTCCTTTGTTTCCCGATTGCTCCTGGATTTAACCCTGCTTCGCCTGCTTTTCCGATAATTGTATAATTTGTCGTAGAGGTAGAAAACAACATTGCTGCGATACAAGAGCAGAAGCGCCATCAGTTTGCTCTTTTTTAACCGTTTCCGGTACATGGGATTTTGGTCGAATCCTTCGTCTTTGCATCGGATCGAAGGAGCGATAAGTGCCGAATCATGGATACGGGTCTTTTCCAGTTCGGTAAAGAAGTCGGGATCGACCTGGACATCCGGGTTGCAGTAGATGACAAAATCATCCGTTGCCCGAACCTGCTTCTGAGCTGGTTGCAAGCCCCCAAAGTATCCGTTGTTGCTTCCGTCCGAATGAATCGTTACGGGAAGGGAAAGAGACAACATATTTTGCCGGAACCGATCCAATTCCGCAGCGTTTTTGCCGGAATGATCGATGATATGAAGGGCTACATTGCTTTTCGTGCACTTATCCCGGGCTGTTTGAATGGATTTTACCAGATTCATCACATGCTCATCGGCATTGTAATTAACAATAAAGAAGGAATAATTCACGCGTCCGGTATTTTTTTAAAAAGAACATGCAGCGCCAGAAAGATAAATACCATGGCGGCGATATAACTGGTGTATGCCCACACCGATGCTACAAACGACCAGGAAATAAAAAACAAAACCGAAATCAAGAGAATTTGTTGGATAAAGCCTTTATTCCCCCGTTTCATTGCCATCCAGGAAAAACCGGCCACAAAAGCCATCAAACCCAGAACAAGCAGGGAGCCCAGGGTCCCGAAATCTTCGATCAGAAAGCGAAACGAAGTGTAAATGTTGGTCTCCATATCGGGTGGAGGGATGGTGCCGTACGTAGTTCGTGCAAAGGGAATATTCACATCATAAACGCCCTGTTTTCGTTCGGCAATTCCCAGGAAATTGGTGATTCCATAAAAGGTTTTTACTCCTCCCGTGGGTTGAACCGTACCCACATTGTCCGAATACCATTGATCGAAAGCCGGCAGGTGTCCCAGAGACCATACAACAAATTTGTTTCCAACCACCGCAAAGGTTTCCTTATCGAATTTTCCTGTACGGAAAATCATGGAAGTAAAGAGGATGGCAAAGAATAGAGCCAACGACCCCGTGATTTTTAAAAGCGTTGCCGGCTTAATTCTGAAAAAGGCCTGGTTGTGGGCAAACGAGGAAACCAAAACGCCGGCGCCCCACAAACCAACACTGGTAATGAATCCTGCCTTTATCGCCTGGGTCAGGGTAATCAAAAGGCTGGGAAGCAGGGATATATAGCATAGAAATTTGAATTTCTTTGTCAACAGCGGCAGCAAATATCCGCCCAACAACGGGGTGATGTATACGAACGTAAGAAGCAACTGGGTGGCAATACCGCTTTGGTCCTGGGTGGTATACCGCTTAACCGATGCGGCATTGTTGAGTTCCAGCAGGCTTTGAAACGATGTTAACTGACTTATTTTGTACCCATTTGCATAGATCCCGCTGAGCATATATACCATGGCCAATACGAAGCAGAAAAGAAACAAAAGGATTGAACGTTGCTCCAAAAATTCCCGTTTATAAACCGAGGGTTGTACACGGCTACCGGCATATTGCCCGACGAAGGTTCCCAGTGAAAAGACCATGCAGGTCAAACTGAGATAGGCCAGCCCGAATCCCGGAAAATGCAACAGTTGATTGAAAATGAAATGAATCAATACAACCTGACCACCCCACAACAACAAAAAATATCGGGCCGGATCGAAACGATCGTGCAGTTTAAACGCGGCAATCAGCGCCGTTAAGCAAAAAAGATAGGTAAAAAAAAGGAACATTCCATTGTTGAATTTTGAATCCTGGGGTTCGTTGTCCGGTTAAAGACCGGAAGGAGGAATTCCTGCCTGCCTGCGGTAGTTTAACCTGTCGGATAGACAAGCAGGCCTCGTCGCTACGCTTCCCTGCTTATGACAGATTTCTGCCCGGAACGGATTGAATATCAATAGCCCGAGGTTTTAACCCCGGGTAAAGGAACGCACGAAGATTAACCGTTCGATCCACCCGGCGGATTCAGTGGTGGAATCTTGTATCGAACGGAACAGCAGTCCGTTGTTCGCATATTTGCGCAACCGGACAATTTACCCCTGATAAGGCTTTTACCTTCCGGCCATACAGGATGCATCCTTTTATGCAGGCGATACCGTGGCCGGATTGTGTATTGTCCTGTTCCCTGCCCCCCGGCATAAATGCCGGGGCAAAGGATATCCGCCAGAGCGTCCTATACTTGTCATTTTCACATAGTGCCCTAATCATAGGGTCAGCTCTTTGAAAGATCCGCCTCAGGCGGATTGCCTGGTTTCTTTTTCTTCCGCTCCGTCGCTTGCACAAAACAGTTCCGAAATGTAAGGCGCACCAAAAACCCATACGATCCCGACCAACAGGCCCAGGAAAAACCAGACAAAAACGGTGAGCATTTTTTGGGGTTTTGCCGCTTTGATCGGGACTGTAGCCGGCTGGATAATCGAAAATACCGGCGTGTCTTCTTTTACCTGGATTTTTGCCTGTTCGAGTTGTTTGGCCAATTCGTTATACACCGAAAGGGCAATGGTGTATTCTCCGCGCAGTTGTTCCTCACGTGCAGCCGCAAGGGCTGTCGATACATTCCGGTTTTGGTCGACAAACCGGGCCAGGTTCTCCTGGGCGATTAGAAATTCCTTCTTTTTTTCCTGGTAGCGTTCTTCGATGAATTGTAACTGGTGGTTTGCTTTCTCTATTTTAAACCGGGTGATGTAGGCCTGCAATAATTCACGGGAATACGTGCTTACCCGGGCCGCAAGTGCTGCATCGCGAAAAGTCGACCGGAGGGTAATGAAGCCATTTTTCAGGTCGACATCGAGTGTAACTCTTTTCTCAATCCGTTGGCGCACTTTGTCCTGGGCGCGCGTCAATGCAATGGGGGGAGAGCTGAGTGTGTCGTCCCCAAAATCAACAACAGGGATGGATGCATCTTTCGTGTCTTTCGTAAAAATCCCCCGAATCCTGTGCGAAAGGCTTTTCTTTTCGAGTTCGGTAAAATAGGCAAAAAGCGTAAGCGGATCGGAAGAATGGGAAAGGACAAGAGGATGGTACATCAGTTCGTGTTGAAAGGGAACAGAGCCGATAATCTGTGGATAAACCGAGGGGGATAAATCCTCGTTGCTGTTCAGGTCTAAATTGAAGCCGGCCATAGCCGCCAGCGCAGAGATGTTTCCCAGCTTGGCCCCCGGTTTTGAAACCTGGGGAACCATCGAGGTCCACGACGTATATTCCCGGGGAGCAAACAATGCTATGAGCAGGCCGATCGTTGTTGCTGCAACAACGCTGATCAGTATCCGGTATTTACCGGTTCGGATCATTTTCACCCATTTCCGGATCCGGAGGGTCGCGTACGCGGACGAATCGAAGGAGTTTTGGTTCATGAGAAAAGTTATTTATTGGCAATGGTGCTGATCACAAGCATGATGGACGCAATGGTCGATGCAACGCTCAGCCATTTCCCGGTATTGTCGATTCGGGTTCTTTCGGGTTTAGGCGGAATAACGATCTGGCAACCCGGTTCAATCTCGGGATAAATGGGCCAGATAAAATTCCGGGTTACCTTGGTGGTTCCGTCACTGTATATCACAAAAACATCGTTCCGCTTCGCTTTTTCGTTGAAACCCCCGTTGCGCTCGACATAGTACAATAAGTTGCGTCCATCCTCATAGGCCAAACCCATGGGATTTCTGATTTCACCGGTAATTCGCACTTCCTGGGAAAATTCCGGAATAAAAATCTGATCCCCGTCTTTAAGAAGATAATCAAATTCGGTGCCCGGATTCTTCAAAATACTTTCGAGCCTCAATTCCTGCTGGGTATTACTGATCTGACTTTCCATCTTAACCAGCAAACTGTCTTCGAGGGCGCTTTGCAGTACATCGATATTCCGTTCAATTTGTTTATTGACGCGTTGGAGGGTGGCGCCTTTGACAAAGGCATTGGGCATCAGGCCGCCTGCCCGTTTGACCAGGTCCGAGATACGTTCTTTTTTCGAACCAATGCTGTAGGCGCCCGGGTAGCGGACTTCGCCGGAAATATAAACCGTTCGTTGTTCGTAATACGAAGGGGCCCGGCGAACATAAACATAATCGAACGGTTTGAGCACAAACGATTCACCGGTGGAGTCGATGTTGAGCTCCCGGTCTATGTTGAACTGAAACAACTTGACGAGTTCGTCGTTAATTTGGATCGACTCCGAATAATCGTGCCGGCGGGCCAGTTCAATGAACGATTCGCTGGCTGCCTCGTTGAATCCTCCTGCCATGTAAATGAGCCCTTTCAGGGTCAAACTGTCTGCGTAATCGTAAATGCCCGGATGCTGCACTTCCCCGAAAATCTGGACGGTTTGTTTTTCCCTCATATTAAAGATATCCTGGATGATGACCTGATCTTCCCGCTTCAACGGAATATCCTGTATCCCATTGCAAACCTCATCTACATGAAACGAAAGGATCAAGGGTGCCAGGTTGTCCTGAAGCCGGATAATCATTCCCCGGGGGTAATAACTTTCTTTAACTCCCAGGGCTTTGCCAATCAGTCCGTTTAGGGTTAATCCTTCGGTTAGCTCATAGGTGCCGGGCCGGAATACGGCCCCCGAAATATTGACCCGGTTTTCGTAGCGGTCGATGATGGCCGATGCCATAACAGAATCTCCATTTTGGAGAAGAAAACTGTCGAAAAGGGAGGGACTGATGTCGAGCACTTTTTTCTCTTTTTCGGTGATCCGGGTAACCGATAAATTCGCCTGGTAGGCTCTTTCTCCGAATCCGCCGGCATAACGGATCAGATCGGAGAGCGTTTCCTGGCCTTTCACTTCAAAAAAGCCGGTCCGCTTAAAAGCCCCGCTTACCGTGATTCGTTTTTCGTAAACCGGAATGTGGATAATGTCCTGTTCCCTGAGGGCCGGATTTTCGGCCATACTCCCGTCGATCAGGTATTGGTACACATCAATTGTATGAATGATCTGGTTGTCGCGAATGATCTGAATGTTTCGGAAGGTGCCGTTTCGGTTGGGGCCGCCCGACATATACAGGGCATGGAACGCGGTTGCGGTCGCCGGCAGGGTATAGGTGCCGGGCATCATGGTTTCGCCCACTACATTCACCCGTATGGAGCGGAGTTTGGAAACGGAAACATCGGCAAAGGTTGTGGGATTGTGGCCGCCCATCCCCTGGTAAATGGAATGAAGCCTTTGAATAATACGTTCTTTAGCCTTGCTGAATTCCATTCCGGTAACAAACACCGGGCCCAGTTCCGGAACGACAAGAGAGCCGTTCATGCCAACCCTGAGCCGGTATGTTTTTTCGTTTGCCCCCCAAACAACAATCATTACTTCGTCGTCGATTCCCAATACATAATTCCCGGGAACGGGGAGATTGGCCGGAGGTTCAAACGTCAGTTTCTCGGAATTGAAGAAGTGAAAGCCGAATATTTTTTTCTCCGCTTCGTCGGGCTCAACGGCTTTCTTTTCCGGAACGATCTTTTTGGGCGTTTTTATGAGGTCTTCTTCGGGTTCGGGCGATACGATCTCCGTTTCCTCCGTTTCCTTTTCTTTTTCCATTTCGAGGACCCTTTTTTTCAATTCTTCGATCTGCTCAGCGCTGGCCCCCTGGATCCGGGCCATCTGGGCCGCCTCGTCGATGCTTAAGCCCCGGTTGTTCATTTCCTCGATAATCCGCATGATTTGCTGATCGGAAAGGTCCTGCACGTTTAATTCGGGCATCGTTTGGGCCAACAGTCCGTTCATACCCAACAGGACAATGGCGATGATGAATACGAGTTTTTTTGTCATGGATGCGTATTTTTTGCTACAGGATTGCTAAGGTAAGAGATAAAGGTCAATTATTGATGAAATAAACCGCTAAAGGTTTTATTGTTTGTTATTACTGTCCGGTTAAAAACAAGAGATTGCTTCTCCTCCAGCCGGCGGATCGCAATTGCGAGACCACACCCAATTTTTTTGGGCATAATGCTTATATAAATATTTGGCCCGGAACGGGTCGATTATCAATAGCCCGGGGTTTTAACCCCGGGTAAAGAAACGCCCGAAGATTAACCGTTCGATCCACCCGGCGGGTTCTTTGACAGGGGTCGTAAATATTCCCTTAAAAACAATACGTTAATCCCAGCGTTGCCTGCACGTTGTACCTGACTTTCCCATGGTCCCAGTACGATGGGGGATCGCCGGGAACCGGATCGTATAACCACTGGTAGTTGATCGATCCCAGGGTTTCCATCCGAAAATCGACCAGCAGCCGGTCAAAATTCCATTCGGCAAATACGGAACCGCCCACATCCACCCAGTGACTGCGGTAATCTTTGATGGCCAGAGCCCAAAAATCTTCATTCCGGGCAACTCTTTTTATTTCTAGGCCTATTCTTCGGAGATTATTCACCCAGGCAATATTCAGGGTTTGCATATTACAGCCCATTCCAATGCCTGCACCGAGGTATTGGCCGGTATGGGTATAACCATCTCTTACCTGACCATGCCTGTACCAGGATGGTTTTGTTCGTAGGGATGGCGAGTAGACCCCCTCCAGTTGGGTAATTTCTATCTGAATGTCTATGTAGCTGGAATGATTAGTGCCGATAGGGGTTAATTTTCTTGCACCGATAATATAGGCATAGCCATGAACGGGTTCAAGTAGTAAATCGGTCAGGTCGTAATTATGGTCTTCCTTGCCGAACTCGACATATACTTCCATGTGTTCTTTGGGGGCAACCCAACGCATGAAAACAGAAGCGAGTTGATCTTTTGCCCGTTTATCATCAAGAGTATCGCCTGCTGCCTTTTTTGTAATGGGCATAATCACAGGTAGATAGTCGTATGAGGTGTTCCCCATTGTTTTACTATACGAGGT
>DAIMEA010000090.1:0-11390 GCA_036725585.1 Prolixibacteraceae bacterium
CCCCATCGGGCCGGTCGTATTCATTAATAAGCGCAAATGTTGGGCTGGTCATGTTTTCTTCTACACCCAATTCCCGGCAAATTGCTTTAATAAAGGTTGTTTTTCCGGCACCCATCTCCCCATAAAATGCAAAAACACGGGCAGGTTTTGTTTGCTCGATAAACTGTCGGGCTGCCTGTTGCAGATCGTTCCGGCTGGATAGAGTAATGGATTCCATTTCTAAAATTCTGAATACAAATTTGTAGAAAATATTTTAGAAAATACATTCTTCTTTTCAAAGTCAAGATTCGACGAATCATTAGAAAACGATCGTTTATTCAAAATTCTTTCTAATTTTGAAAGAAAGGAAATTTTAAACAAAATATCATGAATATTCCTGAAAATGTAAAGTATACGAAAGATCACGAATGGGTGAGAATAGAAGGATCCTTGGCCATAGTGGGTATAACCGATTTTGCCCAGGGCGAATTGGGCGATATCGTGTTTGTTGAAATTGAAACCGTTGGTGAATCGCTTCAAAAGGAAGAAACCTTTGGCACCGTGGAAGCTGTTAAAACTGTATCAGACCTCTTCATGCCCATCAGTGGCGAAATTCTTGAAAAAAACGAGAACCTTGACAGCGAACCGGAAAATATTAACAAAGATCCCTATGGTTCGGGCTGGATGATCAAAATAAAACCATCCGACCTTTCCGAACTGGATCACCTTCTCGATGCTGCCGCTTATAAAGCATTAATTGAAGCATAAAAGGAGGCTGTCTCAAAAGTGTCATTTCGACCGGATGGGAGAAATCCTCCCAATCATATATTGCAGTATATCAATGTGATAAAATTTGTCATTTCATTCAAAATGACATGTCAGGTACTTTTGAGACAGCCTCTTTTATTGTTGTTTCACACGTGTGGGTCAATTGATTTTAACCGATATCCCTCCCAACAGGGTTACTCCGGGCATGGGATAGCCGTATATTGTCGAGTATTTGGCATTCAGCAGGTTATCGGCCGAAACAAATAAGGTCACAGAGGGGAATAACGCATAATTCACTTTTGCATTCACCAATACAAAATTCTGAATTTCTTCTTCATGAATATCTGTTGTCGCCGGCAGATCGGTAAGGGTATATAAGCCCATAACAGCCTGAACAGAAATATTGAAATCAAATTTCCCCAACAGGTAACGCGTATGGGCTGTTAACTGATGGTTTGGAGATGCAATCCTGGGAACATCGGTATGTAGGTAGGAATAGGTCATTGTTGCCCTGAGATTGGGCTTAATGGCGTAGGATGCTTCCACCTCGGCCCCGTAATTCTGAAAAGCGCCTGTATTTTGATTGACCATAGGCGGTATTCCCCCACCGGGATTGGGAATAGCCTGGATCAGGTTTTCTCCAACAATGTAAAACAGAGTCATTGCTGCTTTCAGCTTCCGGTTCAATGCATAGCGCGTATATCCCAGTTCATAATTCCACATACTTTCGGGGCGCAATTCAGGATTGGCTGGTGGAAAAAAGTATAGTTCCTTTACGGTTGGGCTTCTGAATCCCTTCGATACCAATGCCTTTAGCTCGTCGTTCGATGTTATTTTGCCCGTTACCCCCAGTTGAGGGATCCAGGTTTCTCCATACAGGGAATGTTGGTTGAACCGAATCCCGCCATTCAGGGTTAGCATGCCAAAAAGGTGCTGCTGCACAAAAACATAAGCGCCAAATTCTTGCACATCGATCCATTTGTTGTTGTATTCCGAAGGTATCCACTTTACTGCATTTTCGATAAATTTTGGTACCATAACCGGACTTCCGATTCCCCCGTACCGATTCCAGTCAATTCCGGTTCCAATCAGGTTCCCTTCAAAAAAAGTAAATCCCTCGAAAACAGACAAGCCGTAATTTCGGTCGGTCGAAACCCAGTTGTCGTACAATGCGTGGTCACCCTGGTTGAAAAATAATTTTATGTGACCCTTGATTTTATCGGAATGATTGTTCAGTGTTAGCATGCTGTTCACACGACCGATATCGGCCCAGGCTCCGTTTTTGGCATATTTTTCGGGTGTCGCCGTGTTTATCGGGCCCGGATCGACAGCGTAAAATTTCGAATAATTGCTGGTCCAACTGATATCAAAATGAGGACCCATGCGGTAACGTAGCGAAAGATATCCGTTATCGCCCCGAAACATCGAATTTTCTCTCGCCCCGTTCGTTTGGTCATGATTATAAGAAGCATAGACTGAAAAGTTCTTTTGCTGAAAACCGCTTGCAACCGTAGCCCTATAGGTACCAAACGATCCGGCCGATGCGGATAGTCGGGCGCTGAATCCATCCTGCGATTGTTTTTTGGTTATCATGTTAATCACTCCGCCCATGGCATTGCTCCCATAAAGCAGGGATCCGGGACCGCGAATGATTTCTATTCGCTCAACATTGGATGTTTGGTACATATCGGGAAAAGCATGTCCGAAAATTCCCATTACCTGGGGCTGGCCATCGATCATGATCAATAAACGGGATTGGTCGCCCGAGCCAACACCCCGTATCGATACTTTTCCGGCTGCTCCCTCAGCAACACCAAAACCAGTAATACCCCGTTCGGTGACAAATACACCCGGAACCTGGCTCCCCAGTAAGGGCATAATGGTCGTTTCCGCACTATTTTCAATAACAGAAGTAGAAATGACAGAAGTAGAAAGAGGAATATTCGAACGGGCTGTTTCTGTCCGGATCCCGGTCACAATCACTTCATCCTGTTCTATTGAGACGGGCATTAAGGATACATCCCATTCTACATTTTCATCTGACAATAATTCAAACTCTTTAAATTGATCACTGTATCCTATAAAGGAAACTCTTACAAGGGATTTTTTACCGGGCACAACTTTCAACAAATAAGTTCCCTCAGATGAAGATACACTTCCACGAAGAGAATTCTTCATCTGAACACTTGCCCCAGGTAAAGGTCGACCGGTTTCATGATCGATGATCTTTCCGGTAATAACCTGTGCCTTACTATGAATGGCCAAAGCTGCAAATAGAACGAGCCCAAATGGGATAAAAATTTTCATTGTCTTTTCGTGTTACCTTTTTTTGATTAGTTGCTACCGGCAAAGGTAAAATTTTTTCACGACCAAAATATTTGTAGGCAAAAATTCCAGGATAATGACAACAAAATTTATCTCAACCCAGGATTCAGTTCCACCATTCTTCCTCAGTAAAGCTTCGAACAGAGATCGTTTTCCCGATTTCGGGAATAAACGTTGAAAGCCCCGATTCCTGTGCTTTAATCCGAAAACGGTTGGGAGGTTCGTTCCAGGGATGCATGCTCAGGCTGAATTTTCCCCAGTGAATGGGCATAGCCC
The DNA here is from genome assembly GCA_036725585.1 of Prolixibacteraceae bacterium. Taxonomy (GTDB): domain Bacteria; phylum Bacteroidota; class Bacteroidia; order Bacteroidales; family Prolixibacteraceae; genus DAIMEA01. The sequence goes on from DAIMEA010000090.1 coordinate 3,349, forward strand.
GTACACTCTTGCTGTCGATAGCTGCCTGAACCGATTCTTCGGGTTGCATATGAATGGAAGGCCAGTATGGACTGTATTGTCCACATTCCATAAAAGAAAGATCAAAAGGACCAAGTTTTTCCCCAATCTCACGAAAACCGGGGAAATATCCCGAATCGCCTGTAAGATAGAGCCGGCCCGACGAACCAAGAATTGCCCATCCACACCATAAAGTAGTAAAACGTTGCGAAATCCTGCGTCCGGTGAAATGACGTGCGGGTGTGGAAACCAACGTTAAACCATTGATGGTAATTTCATTCCACCAGTCGAGTTCGTATATCTTTTCCGGAGGAACGCCCCACTTTTTCAAATGAGCCCCAACACCTAGTGGAACCAGAAAATGGTTAACACGTTCCGACAATTTTTTTATACTCCGATAATCGAGATGGTCGTAATGATCGTGGGTAATCAGGACCAGATCGACGGGGGGCAAATCATCAATCGAATAGTCATGGGTATAGTCGAATTGCCGTGGTCCCATAAAGGACACAACCGAGGCCCTTTTCGAAAAAACCGGATCGGTTAGCAATACAATCTGGTCGATTTTGATCAGAAGCGTCGAATGCCCCAGCCAGGTAAGCCGTATCGTCGAATCGGAAGGTACAGCATAGGATTCCCGGTCGATTGGGTATGTTTTGAGCATACCCTGCGGTCGCCGACCGGTTGCCTGGATCATTTTCCGGAATGCTTCGTTTGGTGGGCGATTCATTGATGTAGGAACGGGATTGACAAAACGATCCTCAACAAAATTTTTCGACTTCTGAAACGAGCCACATTCCGCATGGTTTGCTTTTGCCCCCAGTTGAGGCGCCCATTGAAAAAAGAGCACCAGAAGTATGACAAACAGGCTGATAAGAGAAATGCTTACGATCATCCTTTTTTTCATGAAATTGCACATCAATAAATTCTCATTTAAAACACACAATTATCCTTTTTTTTTACGAAATGGGGTTAAAATATGTTAAACTTTTCAATTTGTGAAACTGTTTCTATTCGGATCCCGTATGAGGGATTGCCTTAGAACAATTATGAACAGTAGTTGATTGGTTGAGCCAAGTTGTTTTTGAAGGTAAATTAGTAGTTTGTTTTTGAGGGGAAGCGGTGGAACAGCCACCGCTTTTTTATTTCAGAATAACAAAAGTGGTAGTTCCAATATTGTTTCCATCGGTAAAAATATCCACCGTATAGGTTCCGGCAATCAATGGTTCGAACCCGGTATTGTCCCAAAAAATATTGACGGGCAGACTTTCCCCTTCGTAGGTTATATCGCGTTTGGCCGAATAGGGGATTTCGAGGTCTTCAAATCGAAATAGTTCCTGGTCGTTATTGACCAGAAGGAGTTGGTCGGGACGCATTATTCGAACAAACAGGGTTTTTGCGCCCCGGGGTGTTGTCAGGTTTTTGCTAAGGGTAAAGCTTACCATTAACTTTTGTATTCGGGCCAAACGAAGGGTTTCCCGGTTGGTCGGTGTAAGCCCTGTTGCGCGTAAATCGAGCGCTTCGAGAGTTTGGGCCAGTTTTATGGTTTGAGTCAGTTCTTCTTTTTCCCGTTCCAGTTGTTCATTTTTCGATCGTGCATCGGAATATTGTTGTCTAACTGCCTGATTTTCAGCATACAACCATTTGTTGCGTTCGTTAAGGGAATCAATTTGGTGGTACAAATCCATCATTATTCCCCGGAGCGTGGTCACTTTTTCCCGATAACCCATTATTTCTTCATAGCTGGCCTTTTTAACCTGCTCAACCTCGGTGATAAGGTTTTTAATTTCATTCTGCGTAAACAAAAGATTTTCATTCAAAGCATCGTTATCTGTCTTAAGAGAATCGTAATTTACCAACATTAATGTTAACTCTTCTTTTATTGAATCTTTTTCATTATTAAGTTGTTGTACAATAGTTTTATGCTCCCCCCTTTGGAAAAAATATAGAGTCACAACGACTCCCAGTAAAAGAACCAGAATAATAACCAGGACATTTCTGAGATCAAACTTTTGAATAACATGCTTTTGGTCTGAATCGTTCATTTTGTTTGATTGGAAAATTACTTTCCAAAAATAAAACATATTTCAGGAAAAAAGGAAGAATTAAAACTTTTCGACGGCCTCAATGTTGAATTATAAAATTTGTCCTGATGAACCTGTTTACCATTCGAAAAGAATACCGTCAAAAATTGCTAAACGAAAGAAACGTCGATCCCGATCCGCTTATCCAGCTGATCAATTGGCTGGAGGATGCCAAACTTGCAGGTTGTTTGGAATACTCGGCAATGTCGGTCGCCACGACGAACAGCGAGGGCCAACCATCCATTCGCACCGTTTTGCTGAAAGAGGTAAAACCCGATGGCCTGCTTTTTTTTACCAACTATAAAAGCAAAAAAGGAAAAGAACTCTCCATAAACCCACATATTGCCGCTCATTTTTTTTGGCCGGAACTTGAGCGTCAGGTAAGAATTGGAGGAATAGCCTCAAAAACAACAGCTGAAATATCCGACGGTTATTTTCGTACCCGGCCTTTTGAAAGCCAAATCAGTGCCCTTGTTTCCACCCAAAGTATGGAAATTCCCAATCGCGCTTACCTCGAAAAATGCTGGGAAGCAGCTCACGAAAAGCTGAAAAACAAACCAATCGAACGCCCCGACTTCTGGGGAGGATACATCATAAAACCGATTCGGGTGGAATTTTGGCAGGGAAGACCGCATCGGCTCCACGACCGCATTTTCTACAAAAAAACAATTGATGGCTGGAAAATTAGCCGCCTGGCCCCTTAAATGCGGTCCCTCTTAAAAACCCACTTTTTCAGGTAATATGCCACCGGACGGATGTACTTTTCCTTTTTCCAGGGCCGGCTGCTGTGGGGCTCATGAATTACTGCCGTTTTTGGCAGCAGATAATTACGAAACCCCTTTTTGCGTGACATTGTGCTTACAAAAACATCATACCAGTCCCGATTCGGGGGAAAATGATCAAAGTCGACGGTCAAAAGCAATGAATGCGTCAGAAGGGTACAACAAAAACTGAGCCGGTGCCGGGTGGAAATATACTCTGCATCCTTCTGCCTAACAGGCTTGTATGGAAAATTTACCGTTCCATCGGCATCGGTAGTAATGGCAGCAATCATACCCGGACGATCGAGAGTCCTGGTAAATCGTGATAATACAAGCAACGTGTCGGTATGAATAAATACATCCGACTCTACAATAACTAAATGGGCTTTCTCATCGAGCGCTCTTTTCCGGGCATCTTGCAACACATATCGATAATTCGGGGAAGGACTTGTAATGCGATCTTCCAGATGGACAACATGAACACGGTCATCGGATATTTTCTCAAGAATAGCCCGGTTGGCCGGAGTGCTAAAATCGTTGTATACGACCAGGGAATGCATACCTTCGGCAGCACAAACCCGATCAATCGATCTTTGTACCGTATCCATCGAATCTTTAACCGGAATGATTACGATTAGCTTTTCCAAAATGGTGTTTTTTCCCACCAAAAATAATGAAAAACTCAGAACCGGATGAACTCTTTTCAAACCTTTCAACCCAGGCTAAAGGATCTCCCGTGTTGAAAACTTTCGTTTGCCGTGTCCCAATTTTTACCTATTTTTGATCGGTATAAACGCAGAATGAAATGGACATTTCCGAACACATATCCTACTTGTTGATGTTTCACGAATGTGTGATCATTCCTGATTTTGGAGGCTTTATATCCAATTATCAACCTGCGCAATACGACGAAACAAACCATTCTTTTTCCCCTCCGTCCAAAGAAGTTGTTTTTAATGCAAAAATTAAAAAGGGCGACGGGGTGTTACTCAATTATATTGTTGAAAAAGAAAACCTTTCCTACCGTGAAGCCCGAATCCTGATCGATCAGTATGTCGATCAGTTATACATGCAGCTCAACCGGGGCGAGATCCTTGATTTTCCTGGCCTTGGGAATCTTTCTTATACAAAAGCCGGGAGCCTGGTTTTTCAACCCACCGATATGGTTCGCCTGATCGAAGCCTACGGTTTAAACAGCATTCCTTTTGATTCTTTTGGAACAAAGGAAAGAAAAAAGCATGCAAACCGGCGGGTAATGATCGACATTCAAGATCCGAAAAACATAGTACGAATAGCTGCCGGTTTTGGCTTGTTTCTGACTTTATCGCTTTTCCCATTGCGCAAAGAGCGCTCTGTTTTTCTATCATCCAATTTGAATCCGATTGCCGCATTTGACTTTGTTTCCGATTCAGCAGGCGGACTTTGGCAAGAACAAACCAAAGATCCTGTAAACGAAACGCCTGCCGAAGAAAAGAAAGCACCCTATATCCTTGTGGGAGGAAGCTTTGAACAACTTGAAAATGCCGAAATCTATAAAAATGCGCTATGCTCCCAAGGGTACCCGGCTGAAGTTTTGTCGGTTAACGATCGCTTTTACCGGGTCTCTATCGAATCGTTCTTCAACTGGGACGAAGCAATCCGATCCATGCAACAACACCGGGAAAAAGATCCTGAATCGCAAGTTTGGGTAAGTACCCGTTAAATAATTGATTACTCTTACATGGGCTGATTTCGGTCAGCCCTGTTTCTTGTATAGCGAAAACAGAAACCCCATGAACCATGCAAATACCTAAAACAATACCCCCGTATCTTTCTCCGGGCGACACAGTCGGTCTGGTATCCGTAGCATCAAAAGTCCTTGCGGAAAATATTATCCCCGCTGTCCGTCTTATCGAAAAGAGCGGCTTCCGTCTTATTACGGGAAAGAATATCTATTCTTCGTACCATCAATTTGCAGCAACCGATACCGAACGGGCCCACGATTTACAAACCTTTCTCGACGATGAATCCATACGTGCCATTTTATGTACCCGTGGAGGTTACGGTACACTGAGAACTCTTCAGTACCTGAACTGGGAAAAATTCCGGATGAATCCGAAATGGATCATCGGGTTTAGCGATATAACCGTATTGCATGCACAACTCAACCGGTTTCGCATTGCTTCCATTCACGCGGCCATGCCCAAACACTTTCTGAACAATGACGAACCCACCCAAAATTATGTACAACTTTTCCATGCACTAACCCATCGTGATTTACACTATACTGTCGAAGGACAAACTCATCGTTTTACCCATGAATTTTCGGGAGAAATCGTTGGTGGAAATTTGTCGGTTTTGTATAGTCTTCGGGGAACTCCACTCGACATGAACACCCGCGGAAAAATCCTATTCATTGAAGACCTGGGCGAATACCTCTACCACGTCGATCGAATGATGATGAACCTGAAAACCGGAGGGAAACTCGACGGGCTCAAAGCATTGGTTGTTGGCTCGTTTACCGAAATGAAAGACACCCAGACACCCTTTGGAAAAAACCTGAACGAAATCATACTCGACGTCGTAAAAGATTATTCATACCCGGTTCTATTCCATTTTCCAGCCGGCCATTCTCTCGTCAATTACCCGATTAAGCTGGGAATGAAAGCAACATTCACACCCAAAAATCAAGGTTACATTTTTCATCAATCGTAAAAAACAAAACCCCAATGGCACAAAAGAACGAGTTAGGCAAAAAAGGAGAAGAAATTGCCTACACCTATCTGAAAAAGCTCGGATACGAAATCAGGGAGCAAAATTGGATCTACGACCATGCCGAAATCGATCTCATTGCCTTCGATGGAAAAGAGCTGGTTATTGTTGAAGTGAAAACCCGAAGCGCCGTTATATACGAAGAGCCCGGCGAAGCTGTTTCGAGCCGCAAAATAAGGTTCCTGGTCCATGCAGCAGAAGCGTACATTATGGAAAACAACCTGAATGTCGACACCCGTTTCGATGTGATTGGAATAAAGTGGTACGGCCACGAAAAATATTCGATCGAACATTTCAAGGATGCCTTTTCGCCACCGGTTTTCTAATTGGAAAGAATTGTATGGCAATTGTATCCGGCGGGGTATATCTTAAATTATTACGAAAATATCGATTCGAAACCCAATAATAGGTAAGATTGTATATCTTAGCAGCTTAAAAAATCGGGCACCCTATTGGGTGCACTTTTTTAACAGATAAACAATTGCTCATGTTTCTTTCAATTGTCAACAAATCGAACAATCCTCTGCCCGAATACAGTACTCTCCTTTCGGCGGGTATGGATCTACGGGCTTTCATCCCGGAGGATCTTTTGCTAAAACCCTTGCAACGGGTACTCGTACCCACAGGATTGTACATTGAACTCCCTTCCGGCTATGAAGCGCAAATCCGACCCCGTAGTGGCCTTGCCCTTAAACATGGCATTACGGTTTTAAATACTCCCGGAACCATCGATGCCGATTACCGGGGCGAAATTGGTGTGATCCTGATAAACCTTTCCAATGAAGATTTTGTCATTAAAAACGGGGAACGAATCTGTCAAATGATCATCAGTCGCCACGAAACAGCCGAATGGATCCAGGTTGCGGCTCTGAATGAAAGTGAACGAGGAAAAGGTGGTTTTGGACATACAGGGAAAAAATAAAACGATCAGATGAAGGTATTTCAGTTTTTTTATGTGTTGGGAGTTGGCGTTCTTTTTCTGGCTTGTTCCAGTCAGAAAAAATGGACGGAATCAACTACTGCCCAAAAGGTAATACAAGAAGAGAAAGCATACGAAAGCGAAGAGAAAAAAATTGAATTTGAATTTTTATTCATCGAGGGTTTGAAACAAAAAATGATTGGAAGCCCCGATAATGCAATCCAGTATTTCAACGGATGCCTCGATATTAACCCAAATTCGGCTGCTGTTCTATACGAGTTGGCCAACATTCATTACATGAAAGGAGACTTTACCAGTGCCAAATTACTATTGGAAAAAGCCATTCAAATCAATCCGGAAAATAAATGGTATAAACTGCTTCTGGCCCAGATTTTTCAAAACAACCAGCAATATGGCGAAGCAAGCCGGATTTACCAGGAACTGATCCGCGATTATCCCGACAACATTGACTTTTTGTATCTGAACGCTCTCTTACTTTCCTCCGGAGGTCAATACGATGAAGCCATCATAGCATACAACCAACTGGAGGAAAAAGCCGGTTTCAGTGAGCAAATATCCATTGCCCGGCAACAGTTATTCCGCTCGGCTGGAAAAAGAAAAGAAGCCTATGCCGAAATTGAAAAACTGATCCGCTTCAATCCTTCTGTACCCGAATATTATGGTTTATTGGCCGATATGTACAAAGAAGACGGAAAACCGGATCAAGCGTTGGAATACTACAAAAAAGTACTGGAGGTCGATCCGGAAAATGGCTTTGTCCATTTTTCACTGGCTACTTTTTACGCCCAGAATCAGGATTTGTCCCAATCTTTTTTCCATGCCCGGAAAGGTTTTTCGAATCCGGATATTGAAATGGAAACAAAAATTCAGCTCTATCTGATGCTTACCACTTTGCCTGAAGATAAGAAAATGTCGGATGATCAGATTTGGGAATTGCTTAACCTGTTAGAAAAGGTACACCCCGCCGATCAGCGTAGTTTCAGCATCAAAGCCGATTACTATATTCAACGAAATAAGTTTCCCGAAGCAATTGTTCAAATAACCCGAGCCCTCGAAGTCGATCCCAATTCATATCCTCTCTGGGAACAACTTATCATGCTTGACAACCAGGCGTCTGATTTTGAAAATATGCGGGTTCACAGTCAAAAAACGATAGAACTCTTCCCCACCCAACCTCTTCCTTACATTTTGAATGCCATCGCTCATATCCAGTTTAAAGACTACGAAAAGGCCCTGGAAGTTTTGGACACAGGGCAAAGCTATGTTGTTGATAATAAAAAAATGGAAGCCCAGTTTGAACTTTACCGGGCCGAAGCCTTTTACAACCTCAATCAACCTGTTTCCTCCTTCGCCGCTTTTGAAAAGGTTATTGCGCTTGAACCCGATAATTATGTGGCAATGAGCAATTATGCCTATTATCTTTCGTTACGGGGAGAGCAACTTGAGAAAGCCGAATTTCTTAGTGGAAAAGTGGTACAGGCCAATCCG
>DAIMEA010000091.1:0-11382 GCA_036725585.1 Prolixibacteraceae bacterium
TGCATCGATTGCGCCGCCTTTCGTCCATCGCCCATAGCCAGGATGACGGTAGCGTCGCCACGGACGATATCACCGCCGGCAAAGAGATTGGGGACCGACGACTGCATTTTCCCGTTCACCTCGATGGTTCCCCAGCGGCTGACCTTCAAATCGGGAAGGCAGGCGGGGATCAGCGGATTGGGCGATACCCCTACGGCAACAATAACCAGGTCGACATCGATGTCCTTTTCAGAGCCTTCAATGGGTACGGGTCTTCTCCGTCCAGATGCGTCGGGTTCGCCGAGTTCCATGAACTGCACCCGCATTTTGTTGACCCGGCCGGTTTCGTCGGCAAAATATTCAACGGGGTTTGCCAGGTTCATAAATTCGATACCTTCTTCTTCGGCATGTTTCACTTCCTCCACCCGGGCGGGCATTTCAACCCTCGACCGGCGGTATACGATCATGGCGCGTTCGGCGCCCAGTCGTTTGGCCGTTCGTACCGAATCCATGGCGGTGTTCCCTCCACCAATTACGGCTACATTTTTTCCGCGGAGCACCGGGGTGTCGAATTGATTATCGGCAGCGCCCATCAGGTTTACGCGGGTCAGGTATTCGTTCGACGAGAGGATGCCGTTGTAATTTTCTCCGGGAATATTCATAAAACGGGGCAAACCGGCTCCGCTACCCACGAAAAAGGCTTTAAAACCATCCTGTTCAAGATCTTCGAATGAGGCCGTTTTCCCCACAATGAAGTTGGTCACAAAGTTCACGCCCATTTGCTTCAGGTTATCGAGTTCCACATCGACGATGGCGTTGGGGAGGCGGAATTCGGGAATACCGTATTTTAGAACGCCTCCAATTTCGTGCAAGGCTTCGAAAACCGTTACATCGTATCCCAGTTTAATCATGTCGCCGGCAAACGAAAGGGCTGAGGGGCCGGAACCAATGGCGGCTACTTTGATCCCGTTCGGGGGGGCACATTCCGGAACAGAAATCGACCCGCTATCTCGTTCCCAGTCGGCTGCAAAGCGCTCGAGATGGCCGATTGCAATGGGCTCTTTTTTGAGTTTCAGCGTGTAAAAACATTGTTCTTCACACTGTTTTTCTTGTGGGCAAACGCGTCCGCAAACTGCCGGCAAAGCGCTCGTTTGTTTCAACGTAGCGGCAGCCAGGCCAAATTCGCCTCTTTCAATGTTTTTGATGAATTCGGGTATGTTGATCTGTACCGGGCATCCGTCGATGCAGGTTGGGTTGGCACAATCCATACAGCGCGAGGCTTCTACGATGGCCTGTTCGGCTTTTAACCCGAGGTTCACTTCAACATTTTGGTATTTCACCCGTTCGGTAGGGTCGACCTCGGGCATGTGAATCCTGGGGATATCGGTCCGTTCTTTCCCTTTCCGTTTCTTTCTCAATTCAACGCGCCATTCCTGTTCGCGTCGTTCTTTTAAATAATCGGCCCAATTTGTCATGTTAAAAATTTGAACGGTTCATGTATTCCTGGTAGGCTTCTTTTTCTTCGGATCGGTACCCTCCCAATCGCATCAGCATTTCGTCGAAATCGATCTGATGGGCATCGAATTCGGGTCCATCGACGCAGGTGAATTTCGTTTTTCCCCCCACCGTAACCCGGCAGGCCCCGCACATCCCGGTGCCATCGACCATGATCGAATTAAGGCTGGCCTGTGTGGGTATGTTGTATTTTTTTGTAAGGAGGGCTGTAAATTTCATCATAATGGCCGGGCCAATAGCGATGCATTCATCTACCTTTTCACGCAAAATCACTTCTTCAGCGCCCATAGTCACCAGCCCTTTTTTCCCATACGAACCATCGTCGGTCATAATGATCACTTCGTCGGACCATTGGCGAATCTCTTTTTCCAGGATGATTAAATCTTTCGACCGGGCGGCCAGAACCGTAATAACGCGATTGCCGGCCTTTTTGAATCCTTCGACTATGGGAAGCAGGGGGGCGACCCCCACACCGCCTCCGCAAGCCAGGATCGTTCCCACCCGATGGATCTCGGTGGCTTTTCCCAGCGGACCCACCAAATCATGTAGGCTTTCACCCACTTCCATTCGGGCCAGCTTCTCGGTACTTACCCCTACTTTTTGGGCAATAAGCGTGATGGTTCCTTTTTGTTCATCGGAAGAGGCAATGGTTAAAGGTATTCGTTCGCCCTCTGCCGATACCCGCAGGATGATAAAATTACCCGGTTTCCGGGCCCGGGCGATCAGTGGCGCTTCGACTTCGAGTTTTACAACATTTTCGGAAAAAAATTCCTTGGCTACAATTCGGTTCATGGATTATTCGATCGGTTGTCGTATTTTATTGAACGTACAAAAATAGAAAGCTCTTTTAGCCTTCCTCCCTTTTTCTGAAAAAAATGAAATTTTTTTTCTTTTTTACGGGTTTTACGGAAAATTTGCGTCCATTATAGCGAAGAGAAAAGCGATTTTTTGTTTTCGAAAATACCTGTTTTTTTTTCTTCGTTTTTCACCTTATTGTTTAGTAAGTTTGTCCCGTTATTCCATTTTTTTGCATAATGGATCCGGAGTTTTTCCCCGGTATCCCTGGTTATAAAAAGTATGCCGGGTGTAATGCCTCACAATTGTTGGGATTGATGAATAAGTGTTTATGGTGAATTGGAAAATCCTATTGTGGTTTGTTCTGTTTCTTCCCGGCTCACTCGGAGCACAGGATTCTCTTCCCATTCTTCGCGGCCGGGTCTGGGATGATCTCCCTTTCCGCGACTTTATCAGGCAACTGGAACAAGAAAAGAATATCGTCCTTTTTACCCGCGATAGCTGGATCGACACTCTTAGGACGGTTCCTGTAAAGGATTCGGTTTATCTTACGGATTATCTCGACGAATGCTTAAAGGGGACAGGCTTGCAGGCGATACAATATAAAAGCTATTATTTTATTATTCCGTTCCGTGAAATTGAGGCCCATTCCGTTGACAGTCCCGACAAGCACAGTCTTGTGATAGGCAATCCGATGAATGAAGGCAAGTACAAAACAGCCCTCATAACCGGACGCGTACTCGACGGAAAACGGTCAGAACCGGTACCGGGTGCCCAGGTGTATTGTGAACAACACAAACTGGCTACTTCGACCGACCTGGATGGTCGATTCAGCATTGAATTGCCCACGGGTGAACAAAGCCTGAAATTTTCGTTTATGGGATTAAACGACGAGGTACGAAAGCTGATGATTTATGAAAGTGGGTCGATGGAGGTTGAATTGTTTGAAAAAGCCATTTCTCTGCAGCAAATCAATGTGTTGGCCGATAATCCAAACGAGAACTATCGATCGGCAAGCATGGGTGTTGCAAAAATGAACATGCAGTCGATTTCGAAGCTTTCTGTATTGATGGGCGAACCCGATTTGATGAAAAGCATGGTTATGCTGCCCGGGGTGCAATCGATCGGTGAAAATGCGCCGGGATTTAATGTCCGGGGGGGATCGGCCGATCAGAATCTGATCCTGATCCATAACGCACCGGTTTTCAATACTTCCCATCTTTTTGGATTTTTTTCCGCTTTTCATCCTTCACTGGTTCGTGATGTGACCCTTTTCAAATCCTCGATTCCTGCCCGGTTTGGCGGAAGGCTATCTTCAGTTATGGACATTACCCTCAGAAAAGGGAATCAGGAAAAACTCAAGGTCGGAGGTTCGGCGGGGATCATCAACAGCAGTCTGTCGATAGAGGGACCCCTCGGTTCTAAAGCGTCCTTTATCGTGGGTGGTAGGACAACCTACAGCGACTGGATCCTGGGGCTTGTGAACGATTTTCAGCTGAAAAATAGTTCAACCCACTTTTACGACCTGAATGCCAAATTGGATTATTCCATCAATGCCAATAACCGCATTTCGGCCTTTGCTTACTTCAGTAACGATTTTTTTCATTATTCGGGGAATGCCGAATACGATTATGGGAACATCATTGGGGCTGTTAAATGGGATCATGCTCTGAGCGAACGGGTGTCGGGAAGGATGAGTCTCAACATGAGCCGTTATGATGCCCGCGTTGCCGATTTTTCCCAGGCCTATTGGGAGCATTCCTTACGTACATCGATTGACCAGAAACAGTTTTCTTATCACCTGTCATCGAATGCCTTTGTCCGGCACCATTTAAACGGTGGCCTGGGAATCATCCATTCGGCAATTCAACCGGGGTCATCGGTTCCTTATAACAACCAATCGATGGCTGATACGATCTTTCTCAGAGACGAAAATGCCCTGGAATTTAATGTCTATGTCGAAGATGAATGGGATCTGACACCCGATCTGGGCCTTATTGCCGGTCTTCGGTATTCCGGCTTTTTAACCCTCGGATACGATGAGTTTTCCGTTTATTCCGATCGTCAACCTCTAAATCCGGGAACTGTAGCCGGAAAAGTTATGGTAGGACGGGGCGAACCCGTATCCTTTTACCATATGCTCGAACCCCGGATTTCGCTCCGCTATCAGCTCCGGGATGAAGTTTCGTTGAAAGCAGGTTATAATCGTTTTGTTCAGTACATCCGTCAGGTGTCGAATACGGCGGTTCTGACACCGGTCGATTACTGGAAAGCCTGCGACCGTTTTATTCCTCCAATCATTTCCAACCAGATTGCTGTCGGTTTTTTTCGGAATCTGGATAAAAACCGGTATGAGATTTCAGCCGAAACGTACTTTCGTTCTTTGGAAAATGTGATGGATTATAAGAACGGAGCGCAACTGGTGTTGAACGAAAACCTCGAACAATCGGTTGTGATGGGGAAGGGACGAGCTTATGGATTGGAACTGATGGTGAAAAAAAACAGAGGGATCGTAACCGGCTGGTTGGCATACACATGGTCCCGATCGTTCAAGAAAATGGACAGCCCCTTTGACGAGGAGCGAATCAACCGGGGTGAGTGGTATCCCTCGGAGTATGACAAACCCCACGATCTTTCGGTGTTTTTAAATTTGCGCTTATCCCGGCGTTTCTCCTTGTCGTCGACTTTCCTGTACAGTACCGGACGGCCGGTTACCTATCCCGAGCAGCGGTATTGGTTTGCCGGGCGCGAAACCATTGTTTATTCCGACAGGAACAAGTACCGACTGCCCGATTATCACCGGCTCGATCTTTCACTAACCTATGAGGGCAGTATTAAACGAAAAAAGCGTTGGCGCGACAGCTGGACTTTTTCGATCTATAATGTATACGGTCGGAAAAATCCTTTTTCGGTGTTCTATGAACGACAGACCCCCACTATTTACAATGATTTCAGGGGGTATGAATTGTATCGGTTCTCTGTCGTCGGTGTTCCGATACCGTCTTTTACCTATAATTTTTGGTTTTGATGCGACAAATACGAATGAAACGATACGCTCCCGGGTTGCTGGTTGCTTTTCTCCTGTCGGGAGGTTGCCAGGATCCTTTTCTTCCCCCCGTCGATAAGGAAGCGAACGCACTTGTTGTGGAAGCCCTTCTGACCGATGTTCCGCAAAAATTATCGGTTCGCTTAAGCCGGACTTCATCTTTCCTGGGTAAGGATTACGGGCTTCCCGAGAACAATGCCGGCATTGCTTTACATACCCTGGAAGGGGATTGCTATTCCTTTCGATTCCTGGGGAATGGTTTTTATGAATCGAAACAGATCGTCGCGGTGCAGCCCAATACAACCTGTATCCTGACCATCTCAACCGAAAATGGAGAAAGTTATGCATCCGACTACGAGATTATGCCCCGGCCCGTTTCTTTATATCCTCTTGAAATGATCGATACCGTATACACCCAGATTTACTACGACGACGAAGGGAATGGGCACCCGCAGGATTACCCGGGGATCCTATTCCGGATTCGACCTCATGTTCCGGAACAGGAGGGTAGTGGATTTATCTACGATTGGAAGGTTTTAACCAATTACAATATCGAAACCAATGGCTTGGCAAAGAAAAACTACTTTTGCTGGGAATTTATCCACTCTCAGGAAATCAACATTTATCCATACAGCCATAGTGGTCGCGACAACAGGATGCTTCCCTCCGACCTGGTTTTTCTTTCGTATTACTCTCTTTCGCCCCTGCCGATCGACTCTTCCCGTTTCCAGGGTGGGATCGGTTCCCTTTTCACCGAATCGTTTTATTTTCATGTTACCCAATATTCGATGAACCAAAAAGCATCCCGTTTTTGGACCGGTTTAAAGAAGCAGAGCGAAGCTACGGGAAAACTTTTCGATCCGGTTGAAGAACAGCTTGTTTCCAATATACTATGCACCTCGGATTCTACGAAAAAGGCTTACGGGTATTTTACGGTGGCTTCGGTTTCCAACTTAACATATACAGTGAAGATCGGGACCGAAACTTTATTCCGGATTCAGGAAGCATATAATTTTCCTGAGGGTTGGACTGTCGAGGACTGCCTTGTTGAAGAACTTCCATGGTTTTGGATATGGTAAAAGGAATACGAACAGGACTTGGACTTGCCTGCTGTTTGGCATGTTTGCTGTATGGTTCGGAAAAAGTTGCCGGATCTTCCCGGTTGTATCTGCAACACGGAAAAGCAGTTTATATTTCGGGCGAAACAATACCGTTCAAACTGAGCGTCCGACAGGATACCCCTTCGCCACTCGATGCGGTTTTTGTCGACCTTTGCAGCGAAAGTGCTGTTTTGTCGTCTGTTGTAGTGAAATGTTCCGGGCCGGAGTGTTCGGGTTGGATTGAAATTCCCGATACCGCCCAGACCGGGGTTTATCTTTTACGGGCGTATATCGGCGACGAAAACGGGGAAATGAGCATCACGTCAAACCTACTGTGCCTGGTGAATCGTTTTGGCAACAATGACCTGAACGAAAGGAGAAAACATCGTTCGGGCAGTGTTGCCTTCCATCCCTTTTATGTTGGCGAATCGCTGCAAAGTCCTCTGCTTTCGGTCGAAACCGACCGGGAGGTTTACGGGGTGAACAGCCCAGTTGTGCTTTCGGTGAAAAACCAATTACCCGACGAAGCGGGCAGTTTATGCCTGCAGGTTTACCTAACCGACACGGTTCGGACGCAAAATGCCCTGTCCCCAATTCCGCCTGAACCAGCTGGCAGCAGGGAACACCCCAGGTTGTATCCCTACCTTACCCTTTCGGGAAAGCTGGTTCCCGGGGAGAATAATCTTCCGGTCGAAAACCAATGGATGCTTCTTTCACGCCCCGATAGTGTGGCCAATATTGATATGAGCCTTACCGACCGGGAGGGCAACTTTTTCTTTGTTCTGGAAAATGAGTATGGCGAAAATGAGTACATTATCCAAACCGCCGATACCTCTTTCCCGTATTCCATTGAGATCCATTCGGCAAACCTGGCCCCCCCCGAAGTTATACCGTATTATCTTCCCCTGTCCATCGAGAAGAGCTCCTATGTCCATTACAGTGTTCAACGGGCACAAATCAACAAGGCCTTCGAACCGGCGGTTGAGACCCGGGCTGTTCAGCCGGTTTTCTCTTATCCGTTTTACGGAATTCCTGACCTGCAGATCGATCCTTCCCAATACATTCCCTTAACCGATTTTCAGGAGATCACAAAGGAGATTGTGCCCTGGATACGTTACAGGCTTAATGGAATAAATTCGGAGATCCGTGTATGGGATCCTTCAGATCGTAACTACAAGTCCAATCCTTTGGTTCTGGTTGATGGTGTTCCCTGTTTTGATATACGTCATTTGAATGCTTTCAATTCCGAAACCATCCGAAGGATCGAAGTGGTTACGGGCGAACGGACCTATGGCAACCTGCTGATCCCCGGTCTTGTTGCCATCCATACTTATGCCGGAGATTTCTCGTTGGTACCCCTTCCACGGAATGCAGTGAATACGACCATGAGAACTTTTTCTCCCCCGAATCGTTCCGAAGAACAAACAAACAGCCCGTTAAAAGATCTTTTGTGCTGGGATCCAAATTGGATTGTTGATATTGAGAGAGAAAAAGTAATTCAAACGAGCTTAGAGACGGGTGTTTACATTGCTGTTGTCAGCGCTTTCGATCGAAATGGAAATTATCACCAGGCCCGTACTGTGTTTCGGGTTGAATAAATAGAAAAAATGACGATGAAAAACACGATACAAACATTTCTTTTTCTGGTGCTTAGTGTTGGTATTGCATTTGGCCCCATTCGTGTGACAGCTCAAAAACCTGTTCCTCATGTCAATATTTATGGTGTCGAAAACTCCGCTCCAATTAATTTGAGTGGGCCGATCTATCTTCAGGACTCCTGGTCTTACGGGACGTTGTATCTCAGGAATGGCCAAGTGGCTGACAGTGCGAAGCTGCGTTTCAATATACTGACCGGTGACCTGGTTTTTTACCACGAACGATTTAAAAAATACTACGTTGCCGACCGGAATACCTTTGATTCATTCATTTTGAACAAAGCCCGTTCTTCTTTTTTTGAAAAATATTCGGGTCGGAATATAGGACAGAAAGTTCAGACCGGCGACCTGGTTGAAGTCCTTTATCAAAATAAAGCAAAACTGGTGGTCAAACATACCGCCATCGTTTCGGAACGAAGCGGCTCGTATGAAAAGGATCTCATCGTTCCCCGAAAATATTATGTCTTACAGTTTGCGGGAATCGATACGGAAGTCCGTCTGACTCCTCGTTCTTTGTTTTCCGTTTTCCCCGACCGGAAAAAAGAAATCCGCAAAACGGCGGCCCGTATTCGCCCTGCAACCGATCCTCTTCCGGGTTTTGTTGCCCTGCTCGAAAACCTGGGTATTTAGTGGGGGTTTTGGCGTGCATCCATCGAAATATTTTTTATTTTCGAAGTTTGTTCAAAACGATCTTTCATCGAACCGATTTAAGAATGCATGGAGAAGAATCCGAATCCCGTAGAGTTTGTTGTCACCCTTACCGAGCATCGGGTGTTTGGGTTCATCCTGGTTCCTTTTTTGGTTCAAAAAAATGCCAAGAACACATTTTATCAGATTGTTGCCCTGGCAAATCCGAATCAACAGGCTCCGGATGGGTTTTTGTATTCGGAAATGCACCGGCAATTGCATCAACTGTACGAAAATTATACCGACGAAGTTCTTTCCCGGAAATTCTCACGAAAGAGCAGCAGCAAAGAATTTTTCGATACCCTCGAAGCCTCCTTCTTTCAAAAACACATTGCTCCTTACATCGACAAACAGATTGTTGCCACGATCGACCTGATCGAAAAGTATCAAATACTGCTTTTTAGCAAATCGGCAAAATACAACAATCTGCACGATGATGACCGGATCACTGTGATGACGGATTATCCCCGGCCCGTATTTCATTTCGACCGGACGGAACAGGGACTGACCTATTATTTAAAGGTTTTTTATAAGGGAGAACGGATGACTTTGCGAAACAAACGATTGTTTGTAATCGCTGATACTCCTGCTATAATCTTGATCGACAATTGCTTGTATCGTTTTCGAAAAGTGTCGGGTAAGAAACTGGCCCCCTTTTTTGAGAAGGAACAGGTTCATGTTCCCCCTTCGTTGACGGAAAAATACCTTCAGACTTTCGTATTCAATATTGTACGTGACTACGAAGTCGAGGCCAACGGGTTTGCTGTTGAGGTGGTTCGTAAAGAAAAGAAGGCGCTCATTTCCATTGAACAGGGGCTCGATTTGGCGCCTATACTGGTATTGTATTTTCAGTATGGGCGGAAAAAATTCCTGGCAGGTAACAAAACCGGCGTGGAAGTGGAATTTCTGAATCACTCCGGGCGCTTTACCTTTTTAAAACACATTCGCGATTTTGCATGGGAAAGGTCCGTTATGGATCTGCTTCAAAAACACGGGATGCTTTGTGCGAGCAGTCAGATTGATTTCGCGATGGAAACACGTCCCCAGGATGCGTCGCCCGCTTATGCCCGGATCAACTGGATCAATAATCATGCTGCCGAACTCGAAGATTGGGGCATCATCGTGGTGCAAGATGTGAAAGAGACCTACTATACCGGGGCAATGAAACTGGACCTCGCCCTTAGCATGGATGGTGATTGGTTCGATTTATATGCAACGGTTCAGTTAGGGACGTACTCGTTCCCTTTTATTCGGCTGAAAAAGAACATTTTGAAAGGACAGCGGGAATATGTCCTCCCCAATGGGGAAGTGGTTATTTTACCCGAAATCTGGTTTGTTCGCTTCAGCGAACTGTTTCGTCTGGGCGAGCCGGATTCGGAGGCTTTGCGATTTCAGAAGCATCATTTCCGCTTGTTGGAAGAAACACTGAAAGGGACGGATCCTTCACTGGAAGAGAGACTTGCTGCTTACGACCCATCGAAGTTGTCGCTTATCCAACCCCCCGTCGGGTTGAAGGCCACGCTCCGATCGTACCAACGTCAGGGATATTCCTGGATGTATGCTATGAGCCGTCATCACTTTGGCGCTTGCCTTGCCGACGATATGGGGCTGGGAAAAACACTCCAGACGCTGGCCCTTCTCATGCGCTTGAAGGAGGAGCGTCATGAAAACAGCCTGCAGGAGCACAGTGCGGGATTTCAGGGTGTGTTATTCCCGGTGGAACAAAAAGCACTTCCCCCTTCCCTTATTGTTGTTCCAACTTCGCTCGTGCATAACTGGCAAAACGAAATGGCACGGTTTACGCCCGATTTAAAAGTGTATACCCATATAGGCAATCAACGCAAAAAGGGAAACGACCTGGCGGCGCTCTTTTCATCGTATGATGTGGTTCTGACCACCTACGGAATCGTCCGGAACGATCAGTCTCTTTTGCAAACCATCCGTTTTTATTATTTGATTCTCGACGAAAGTCAGTATATAAAAAATCCAGGATCGAAGGCCTATCAATCCGTATGCACTCTTAATTCCGAATTCCGGTTGGTTTTGACCGGTACGCCTATCGAAAATTCCCTTTCCGATTTGTGGGCCCAGATGAATTTTTTAAATCCCGGGCTGGTTGGCAATTATTCCTTTTTTCAAAACGAATATGTACAACCCGTAGAGAAAGGGAACGACGAACAAAAGCAGTCCCTTTTAAAGAAGCTCATTTCTCCCTTTATCCTCCGGAGACGAAAAGAGGAAGTGGAACCCGACCTTCCGTCCTTAACCCAGCTCGAACTTTTTTGTGAGATGGAGGAAGAACAACAAAAAGTGTACGAGGAACAAAAGTCGGTGATTCGGAATAAATTATTGGAAGAGATACAAAAACAGGGGATTAAAAAAACATCGTTTCTGATTTTTCAGGGATTGACCCGATTGCGCCAACTGGCCAATCATCCCAAACTATTGGGTTTCGGGAAAGCCGGTTCCGGAAAGTTCAGTGAAGTGATGCGCAACCTTGAGGAATTGTTGGCAGAGAATCATAAAGTACTGGTTTTTTCTTCTTTTGTAACTCATTTAAAGATGTTTGAGGAAGAATTTATTGCGCGCGAATGGCCATACTGCC